>JAISKS010000095.1 GCA_031260825.1 Bifidobacteriaceae bacterium | reverse complement strand
ACATGTGTTTGCGAGATTTTTGTCATTTGCATTTTATGCTGCTCCTAATGCCAAAATCGCGTTTAGTCATGGTATAAAGAATCTGCTAGCTGAGCTTGATGAATATCAACCTTCAGTGCTACTTGGCGTACCTCGCGTGTTTGAAAAAGTTTATAATGCATCTTCGCAAAAAGCAAGCAAAGGCGCTGCAAAACTTGTTTTCAAAAATGCTGCTAAAGCTGCAGTTGCCTATTCAAAGGCTTTAGAGACTCCAGAAGGACCTTCTATGAAACAAAAAGCTGCTAGAAATGCTTTTGTTATACCTGTGTATAGTAAAATTCGTGCTGCACTTGGCGGCAATATAAAATATTGTGTATGCGGCGCAGCTCCTTTAAACACTGAGATAAATCACTTCTTTAGAGGTGCGGGCATTACAATTTTAGAAGGTTACGGCTTAACCGAGACTGTAGCACCTGTATTTGTAAATCGTCCAACATTTAATAAAGTTGGTACAATTGGAGTACCTTTTCCAGATGTAAAATTACGAATTAGCGATGATGATGAATTGCTTCTAAAATCTCCTTCGAATATGTCAGGGTACCATAATTTACCATCTGAAAATAAATCTGCGCTACATAATGGTTGGTTCCATACTGGCGATTTAGCATCTGTTGATGAAGACGGATTTGTAAAAATTATCGGACGCAAAAAAGATATTATTATCACTGCTGGCGGTAAAAATGTGACACCATCTGTACTTGAAAAATGCATTGATGAGAACATAATTGTTCAAGCAAGTTTAGTTGTTGGCGATGGACGTCCATTTATTTCAGCTTTGGTTGCATTAGATGTTGATGAGCTAAAAGGTTGGGCGAAAAAGCAAGATATTTTGCAACAAATCACTGATCAAAATGGCAAAATCCTACTTGAAATTGCTAAAGATCATCCGATTATTCGTGCTGAAATTGATAGATCTGTCACAGAAGCTAATAAACTAGTATCGCAAGCTGAATCAATTCGTAAATATGAGATTCTTCCTGAAGATTTTTCTGAGCAAAATGAGACCTATACGCCTTCTATGAAAGTGCGCCGACCTCAGGTTATTGAGCGTTATGCTGATATTATAAAAAATGAAATTTACGGCAAGCCTCGCGGTAAATAAAATTTATGGGTATACAAAATCACATAAAATCATTTGTCGTTCGTTCGAGTAAAATTAGTGATAGAATCGATAAAATCTATCAAGCTGAGCGATCAAAATATTTGATTGAATTTCCTCAGTCTCCTGAATCAGCGCTTATACCTGATGAACACTGGTCATTTTACGATTCAATCGGCTCTCTTAATAAAGACGAACTTCCTCTTATTATTGAAATAGGTACAGGTCAAGGCGATAATTTCGCAAAATGTGCAGCCGAAGATCCAGAGCATTTCTACGTAGGCATCGAGGTGTACGAACCTGGCATTGCCCACACAGTTTTCCTATTAAACAAAGGATTTGAATCTAATGATTTTGAGCCGGTTAGGAACGCCGCAATTATTCGCGCAGATGTATTTCATTTATTTAAACAGAATTTTTTTGGTACGGGTGCTGATGCTACAGATACTTTTGAAGTTTGGATTTTTTTCCCAGATCCTTGGCCTAAGAAAAAACACCATAAACGCAGACTTCTTGATGATGAATTTAAAGAACTCATCATCGCAACTTTTTCAAAACAACCTACTATTAGAATAGCTACAGATATTGAAGATTATGCTGAGCAAATTTCTGCTGTATTTAATGTGAATAAAACTGAGCGATTTGACAGACGTGTATTAACTAATTTTGAGAAAAAAGGTCTTGCAAAAGGGCGAGAAATCTCGGATTATACAGTCTAAAACATTTACACGCGAAAAACCATGGGCAATATACCGATTTTGAACATTTTGACCCCAAAAACACCCTAAAATGTTCAAAATCGGTATATTGCCCCCTAAAAAGTAAAAAAGGATCCAAAAAGTGGTCTCGCCAAAAATAGGTAATCGCTATAGATTCGCTATTTTGGCATAAAATTTGCAAAAATCTTGCCAAAATGTCGAATCTATAGCGATTACCTAAATTAACCGCGACTTTTTCATACATAATTTTACCCAAAACTGCTACTTTTTCATAGATAATTTTACCCAAAACTGCGTTTTTTTCATAGATAATTACCCTAATCTCTAATTTTTGTATATAATAAACATCATGCAAATAATTTCTGGAAAATACAAAAACTATAAATTACCCGACGTGCAGAGCGTCACTCGTCCAACAACTTCGATGGTAAAGGAATCTATTTTTAGTTCTTTAGAATCTATAGGCGCAATAAATAATGCTGATGTATTCGATCTTTTTGCAGGTTCAGGCGCGCTCGGTTTTGAGGCGATTTCTAGGGGTGCAAGATCTGTAACATTTTATGATTCTTCTCAAAAAGTTACAAATCTGTTAAAACAAATCACTAAAAAATATGATTTTGATGAGCCTATTAATATAGAAAAGCTCGATGTTTATAAAAAATCCGCGCAACAATTCCAAACCCCGCCAGATCAAACCATCCCCAATCAAACCAGCCCAGCTCAAACCACCCCCAATCAAACCACATTAGTATTCATCGACCCTCCATATGAACATTCTGATGATCAAATCTTGCAACTATTAAATACGTACCACCAAAACATCAATAAAATTACATTTGTGATTGAGCGCAATAAAAAATCTACACTCGATAAAACCTATCAAACAGTGCTGCCCAATGCTGAGCTAATTAAAATGAAAACTTATGGCGATACGAAAATTTTTATACTACAATATAACTAAACAACTCTAAGGAAATTATGAAAAATATCGCCGTATACCCAGGCTCATTCGACCCAGTCACACGTGGACATATTGACATTATCGATCGCTCATATAAGCTTTTTGACGAAATTCATATTGTCACATTTATTAACTCTTCTAAATCTTATACTTTTTCAGAAGATGAAAGAGTTGAATTAATCAAGAAATCTTTAATTGAAAAAAATATTCCTATGGAAAATATTATTGTAACGCATTCAAGAGATTTAGTAGCTAATTATTGTAAAAATGTGAATGCTAGTGCTGTGATTAAAGGCATTCGAAATACTACTGATTTTGATAATGAATTTTCGCAAGCTTTGCTTAATCGCGAATTAGTTGGTATCGAAACTTTGCTTATGCCTACAAGCACAATATTCTCATTTGTGTCATCTACATTTGTAAAAAACGTTGCTGAATATGATGGCAATATATCCGATTTCGTTACAGATGCTGTTGAAAATGCTCTAAAAATCAAAAACGCCGATAAGCCACTTGTTTGCTAATATTATGTATATATTTCAATTACCACAAGATTTTAATCGAAATAATTTTGATATTAAACAGGCTTTTGATGTCGATGACAATCTAGGTACTTCTACTTTTTTCGTAGAAACTGGCGATAAAATTTTAGTTAATTTTCAGTGCTTTCCTGTAGATGATGACTTATCTGTATCAGGTTCAATAGGATATAATATTAAGCAAATTTGTGGTGGATGTGGCAAGGATTTTTCATTACATTATAATCGCGATATTAATGCAATTTATACTAGCTCAGATGAATTTTTTAACTCAGTTAATTCAAAAAATCAAAACAGTGAAGATGAAGATGATGATTATATAAATGATGAAAATGTTTATAAATATGATGAAAGATCTCTTGATTTTGAGCAACTTTTTATTGACTCAATAATGGAAGATTATGAGATTAATCCTATTTGTTCTGATGAATGTAGAAATTTAAAAATCACAACTCAAACCGAAGATTATGTATATGATAATGGTTTTGGAGTTCTAAAAGACCTGCTAAAATGATGAAATTTGTGCTTAAAAATCACTTAAGTTAAATATAAATTAAGAATAGAAATGTGTAAAATAATATTTAAAACTGATTCCGGTACTGATATACATATTGAGTCTGATTCTGGATATATCGTAAGAGATCTTACAACTAAAATCATTAGTGTTTATGGGGCAGAGGCGGCTTCTGAAATTAAAAATGGAAAGCTAATTTTCGAAAAAACTTTGGAAAAAAGAGATGCTATGGAAATCGCAAATAATGGCTTTAAAAACATCGTTGCTAATAAGATCAATGATGATGCTATGGGAATTTTGCACAAAAACAAAATTAATGTGTTATAATATAAGCATAATTATTTTTTAGGAGAATTATGAAAAACAATAAACCAGCATTAATAGACAGACTATTAGTTGAATCATTTGGAACTTTTTTACTTATTGCGATTTTTATGGCTGCAGGTACATACATATCTTTATTAGGTCAAGGCGGACTTGTGAGCATCGCTTTATCTGCATTCTTAGCAATTGTAGTTGTATATCCAATCGGTGCAAAAGTATCTGGCGGACATTTCAACCCAGCAATTAGTTTAATGGAAGCAATCAGAAAACAAATCACTTTCGTTGAAGCTTTACTTTACATTTTAGTACAATTAATCGGTGGTGTAATTGGTGCAGGAATTATCCGTTTACTTCTTCCTTCAAACGAATCTTTCCCACTTACACAGTGGTTCGGCGGAATCTCAAATGGTTACGGCGATAACTCACCTTCAGCTACTACATTAAGCCAAATCGAACTTTCTTTCTCAACACCAGGTTCTATTGCTATCTTAGCTATTGCTTCAATTATTGTTGCTGTAACATATATCAATGCACAAAACACTGAATGCAAAGGAACTTTTGCAGGATCATTAATGATCGGTGCTGGTTATGCAATCGCGACTTTCCTTACTGCAGGAATCGTTGGAGCAGGTTTCAATCCAGTTGAAGCTACTGCTGTTAACATTTTCGCAACAGATTTCACTGCTGAAGCTGTTGAGGGTGTAGACAATCTTGCACTTATCAAAGGTCTTTGGTTATTCTGGTTAGTACCAGTTGCTTCAGCTGCTTTAGTAGCTATTTTCTCTTCAGCTTTCTCAAACACTGCTGCTACTGCACCTATCGTAATTGAAGATGCTTATGCTGACGAAGATGATGATGATGATGAAGAAGACGAAGCTCCTGTTAAAAAAGCTCCTGCTAAAAAAGCTACAACATCTACAGCTAAAAAAGCACCAGCTAAAAAAGCTACAACATCTACAGCTAAAAAAGCTCCAGCTAAAAAAGCTACATTATCTAAATAATACATTTAGAATGTAAAAAGCGTATGCTAAAAAAGAGGACAGGCCGTTCTAGTTTATCTAGTTCGCCTGTCCTTTTTTTATGCTCAAAAAATGCTAGATTTATAGCAACATTATTTATACTATTTGCGTTTCTATTCACTGCAACAATCTCACTTAGTTCTTGCAAAAAAGATGAACCAACCGAAACTATATATAGCGATACAAATGTATTAATAGTATCTCCAGAAGGAGATTTTTCAATCTTGGCTGAAAATCATATCGAAGATTGGACTAAACTAAGTAAATCATTAATTGATGATTTAACAAGTGTAGGGTTTGTTAGAGAAAACATAATCTCAAAACATTATAAGAATTTCAAACAAGAACAAATTATTTTAGATGGAATTATCGACTCTGAAGGTACTCCAACTACTGATTTAATCATCCTTCTACAAAATGAACCTGCAGCAGATTATACAAGCTTTAATGATGCGTTCCCAGCAAAAAACAAAGCTCTTTGGGAAGATAGTGTGACAGCAATTCAATATCAAAGATATTATAATAATTACTCATTAAATACAGTAAATAATTATCTTCAAACTTATAAAGATGCCGGGATTTACACCATCGGAATTTCAAATAATAATTATACAACAGCTGATTTAACAAAAAGTTTTACTCAGTTTGATACTGCTAAAATTCCAGAACTCAAAAAAACTGGTGGAGTTTTCAAGAGTTTTACGCTTACAAAACCTGTAACAACTACAGATCCGACTGCTCCAGCAACAGATGTACCAGTGGATCCAACTGCTAATGCTGTACCAGATGCAACTACAGATGAAACTGCAAATACCCCAACAGACGACGATTCTGACGGCGAAGATGTACCAAAAAGTAAATCTGCTGATGAAACGATTTTTGCAAAAAATAAAACTTTAGCGGATCTAGGCAAAAAACTTCAGGAAAAATTAACTACAGGATATACAGATACTGGTTTTGAAATAAACCCTGAAACGAATTTGCCTGCAAGTACTGATTTGGGGCTAACTGTACCGCCTATTGATCCTGCCATTACAAAGTCAAGCTGCAATACGCCATATAATTTTGATTATGCATATTGTTTGCCTAATCAAAAAGCTAATGCAAGAGCTCAGTTTAATTATGTCAAAAAAACACTTAATTTACCTGATTTAAATCCTGAAGGAATTGATGATGGTAAGGTCGAAAATGTATTTATGACAGAAGTATTTTTGTCTGATATTCGCTTCGATAGTACGTTTGATTATTGGTCAGAACTTTGGAAATTAATTAAGCCTTATTATGATTCAGGTCGTTTTGTATCTGCATCAAATCGTATAAACAAAACTACTGATCCTCAAATTGCGATGATTGATTTAACTATTCCATTAATGGGAAATACTGCAGCTGGTGTATCGCATAATGTGCTTACAAAATCTTACAAAAATATCAATGACCCTATTGATATAATATTTTCGCAGTCTGATATTATTTCGCGTGGTGTCACTCGTACTCTTACTGAAATGGGCAGAAAAACTATTTTAACAAGTGCGGAATGGCCTCTTATCACTGGCAATAACGCTGAATTAACAGCTATAACAGATATTGTAAATAAAAAGCAGGGAATGAGTTTGATGTTTGATTCAAAAGGACTTATGAAACAAATTGCGGTACTTTCATCTTGTAAGGCTGAAAATATTGTACCATCATGCCCATATTTAGAGCGCGAGCCTTCTGCCGATTCAATACTTGCATATAAAAATTATAATGAAGATAAGATAATGGAAATGGTAAATACTGATGTTAAGCCTGCGATCGGTAGTTTTTCGCTTTTCCCTTGGGATAATAATTATGTAAAAGCAAATAATAAAATCGCATATGGTGCAACATTAAATTATAATGTAGTTAGCATTGATACTATTATGCAACTTCTTCTCAAACCTGAGTATTTTACGGCTGTTGAAGCCGGATTATAACAATTACGGCTGAGATAATTATGAAAGAATATCTTGCCGAATCAAAAGAAGTTTTATTAAAATTTGGTACAAATCCTGACGCCGGTCTTTCTAATTCTAAAGTAAATGAAGCCCAAACTAAATACGGCAAAAACTCACTTCCATCCCCATCCAAACAAACATTAGTAAGCCGAATATTAAAAACTCTAAAAGATCCAATGATAATTTTATTATTGGTTGTAGCTTTAATCACGCTGCTCAGCGCTGCTGCAGAGGGATTTGTAGAGCCTCCATACGATTTCTTTGTGATTATCGCAGTATTAATTTTAAATACTACACTCTCTATAATTCAAGAAAACAATGCTGATAATGCGCTTGAAGCTTTGAAAAATATGACTGTTGCGACTCAAACTGTGATTCGTAATGATAAGCAAGAAATTATCGATGGCGCTGATTTAGTCCCTGGAGATATTATTATTCTTAATGAAGGTGATATGATTTTAGCTGATGCGAGAATCATACATTGCGATGAACTTCATACAATAGAAATGGGGCTCACTGGCGAATCTGTACCTGTAACAAAAACTGCTGATATTATAAAAACTGATGCTGCAGAAGTGGCTTTAGGCGATCGTCATAATATGGTTTATTCAGGTACATTCGTTGCATCTGGCAGCGCTCAAGCTGTTGTTACTGCAACTGGTTTATATACTGAAACTGGCAAAATCGCGAGAGCTCTTCAAATCGCAACTGTAGAAAATGATGCAGAATTAACTCCGCTTCAAAAAGAAATGAATGATTTGGGAGTTATGCTAACCAAATTAGTAATTGTTTTAAGTGTATTAATCGGTGCGATTTTGATTTTCACAAGATCTCCAGGATCATTAAATGAGTGGGTATCCATTTTAGTTTTAACAGCCGCGATTGCCCTTGCAGCACTTCCAGAAAGCTTAGTTGCGCTAATTGCAATCGTATTTTCAATGGGTGTTACAAAGATGGCGAAAGAGGGAGCTATCGTAAAAAACTTGAATGCGATAGAAACTTGCGGCGCCGTGACAGTGGTGATGTCCGACAAAACCGTAACACTTTCGGAAGGGAAAGATGCGGTACAAAAAGTTGTAGCATATGATGGGAATCTAATTGGCGATGATAATAAACAGTTCGATATGCTGTTTACTACCGGAATCACTGCCACAAATGCCTCGTGGCAATCTGCAAAAGATGGGATTGGCGATCCTACAGAACTTGCGATGGTTAATTATTTAGATAAAACAAAATATGATCAGCTTCATATATCGCCAAAAGAAACTGATAAAATAATTCCGTTTTCTTCAAATCGAAAAATGATGAGTAAAGTGATTTTTAATAACGGCAAATCCGATTATACTGTATATACAAAGGGTGCTCCTGATTATGTGCTACAAAAATGTACCAAAATAATAATCGACGGACAAGAAAAAGATTTGACAAAAGCTCTTCGAGATACTACTTTAAAAACTATAGAAAACCTAGCTGACGATGCGCTTAGAACACTTGGATTCGCGTATAAAAAAGTAAAAAATTCTGAAAATCAAACAGATGATTATGAAACTGATTTAGTGTTTATCGGCATTGTAGGGCTAATGGATCCTCCTCGCCAAAGCGTAAAACCTGCGATTAAAGAAATTCATAATGCAGGAATTCGAACTGTTGTGATTTCGGGAGATCATTCAAAAATAGTAACAGCTATTTCAAAAGAACTTGGTATATTATCCACAGATGATTTGCTTAATTTAGTGATTGCATTAGACGGCGTACAAATCGATAAAATGAGTAAATCTGAGCTTAAAGAGGCTGTGAAAACAGTTAATATATATGGGCGAGTTAGTCCGGAAAATAAAGACCAAATCGGGCGCGCGATACGTTCGAATTCTAATATAACTCTTGCGAGTGGAGATGGTGTAAATGATGCTGTATTTTTGAAATCATCTGATATTGGTATAGCTGTAGCGGATGCGACTGAGGTCACGAAATCGGCTGCAGACATTGTGTTGACTGATAATAATTATGGGACGATTGTAAAAGCTATAAAAAATGGTCGCGAGATTTATGATAATTTAGTTAAAATAATACGATTTTTGTTTTGTACAAATTTCGGGGAAGTTTTCATAGTGCTGTTTGCGTGCTTATTTGCAGATATGATTTATAATGATGCGAGCGTGATGCCTCTTACAGCGATTGCGATTTTGTGGATCAATATTGTATCGGATAGTTTGCCTGCGATGGCGCTTGGAATCGACCCTTCTGTAGAGGATGTGATGGCGCGTCCACCGCGTTCAATAAATGACAAAATTATGAATAAATCTATGTGGTTTGATTGTGTTTTTTATGGATTATTATTTGCAATGGGCGTTCTTGGAGTTGGCGCCTTCGCTGCTGATCATACTAATTTACTTCATATTCAAACGATCAGTTTTGCAGCAATTTCATTTGCAGAAATGACATTTGTATTCATTTCGCGCTCTGCAAAAACTACAATGTTTCATAGTTTATTTTCAAATTATTGGCTTTGGGGAGCGGTATTATTAACAGCTGGACTTCAGGTTATAATCACAGAAGTTTGGTTTTTACAACCTGTTTTTGGTACTGTTCATTTGACATTAAATGAGTGGGGAATCACGCTTATTCCATCGCTTATTTTGGTTGTTGTGAGTGAAATTAGGAAACTGTCATTCCCGTGAGTGATTTGTCATTCCTACGTAGGTCTGTCATTCCCGTACTAGATAATGGCGAGCTCGCTCGACCGGGAATCTAGCGAAAGCAGGAATCTATTCCCCGCGAGTATATGTTTTTTCGACTATAAAGTGCCCAAAACACCCCATTATAGTCGATAAAACATATACTCGTGAAAAACATGGGGCAATATACCGATTTTGAACATT
>JAISKS010000088.1 GCA_031260825.1 Bifidobacteriaceae bacterium | reverse complement strand
AGCTTCAGGAGTTCCAATTGCGTCTAGTTTAGCGTCAATTGCTGTATCAACACGACTTACGAAGAATGATGCTACAGAATGGATTTTATTTAAATCATGACCATTTTCTTTAGCTTTTTGGATACCTAGAATATAAGCTTCGATCACTTTAAGATATTGTTCTTTAGTGAAAATAAGTGTTACATTAACGCTAATTCCTTTTGCAAGAGTTTCAGTGATTGCTGGAATTGACTCATCAATTGCAGGAATTTTGATCATTACATTTGGTTTATTAACTTTTTTGTAAAGTTCTTCAGCCTGAGTGATTGTACCAGCTCCATCATGAGCTAAACGTGGATCAACCTCAATTGATACGCGTCCATCTGAGAAACCTGAATTATTATATACATCAGTGAAAATTTCACATGCATCAGCAACATCTTTAGTTGTAAGTTCTTTAACAACTTCAATTGCATCTGCGCCTGTTTTAGCAAGTTCTTCGATTGGTGCATTATAATCTGCTTTTGTCATAATTGCTTTTCCGAAGATTGCAGGGTTAGTTGTAACACCTACAACGTTTTTTGTAGCGATTAGATCTTGTAGTGAACCTTGATTAATTCTTTCGCGTGAAAGATCATCAAGCCAGATTGATACACCTAAATTGCTTACATTTTGTGTTTTTTCGTTTTGAGCCATAATATTTCTCCTTAATACTTTATTGAATGCATATTTGTGCTATAATCATTATATCATAAAAAAACTTTTTAGGACAAAATAGGAGAAAATTATGAGTGGACATTCCAAATGGGCGACAACTAAACATAAAAAAGCCGCTAATGATGCTAAACGTTCAAAACTTTGGGCAAAACTTATCAAAAATATTGAGGTTGCAGCAAAACTAGGCGGTGGCGATTTAGCCGGAAACCCTTCTCTATATGAAGCTGTGCAAAAAGCAAAGAAAAATTCTGTACCTAAAGATAATATTGATCGCGCTGTAAAACGTGGTAGCGGTGAAGGCAGCGAATCAGTAAATTACGAAACACTTATATATGAGGCATATGGACAAGGAAGTGTTGGAATTTTGGTTGAATGCTTAACTGATAATCGCAATCGCGCTGTTGGTGAAGTAAAAGTTGCTGTTACAAAAAATGGCGGACAAATGGCTACAGAAGGATCAGTTTCATTTCAGTTTACTCGCAAAGGTGTGATTATGGTACCTGTAGAAACAGAGATCGATGATCCAAATAAAAAGGGTAAGACAATTACTAAAACTGTAACTGAAGATGAAGTTTTTGAGGTAGCACTTGAGGCTGGCGCTGAAGATGTAAGTTTGGCTGGCGATGAAATAGAGGTTGTTGTAGAACCTAATGATTTGATCACTGTTCGTAAAGCAATTCAAGATGCTGGTATCGAATATAATTCTGCTGAAGTAGTTTTTTATCCAAGTACAAAAGTACCTGTTGATGAAGCTACAGCTGAAAAAGTACTTAATATTATTGATAATTTGGAAGATCTTGATGACGTTCAAAATATCTACACAAATATGGAATAATAGGAGAAATTAATGAGCGATAAAAAATTTACAAAGGGATCTGATTCAAAGAAATCATTTGACGATTTACAAGGCGATATAGTCGAGGATGCTATTGACAAAACTGATTCAAAATCTTCACATAGAAGTTCTGATGATTCTGATGGGGCTAATGGCTCTGCGGGTTCACATAGTGAATCACATTCGAGTTCTAAAGGCGGCGCGCATAGCGGTTCTAATGGTGTTTCGCGCGGTGCTAATGGTTCTACTGGTGGAAATGGTTCTACTGGGGGTTCGCATGGTAGTTCTCATGGTGCAAATGGCGGTGCTAATGGCGGCGGCAATCAAAAATTTTCAAAAACTGGTACAAAATCTGGTGTTAATCAGGCTGTCCTGGAAAACAAAGGTATCGGTTCATCGAATAAAATCTTTATCGCAAGTGGAGTTTTAGTATTAGTTGTAGTAGCTCTTGTATTTATAATAATGCAATCTGGGATTTTGAAACCATCTGGTGACGGCGAAATCATAACAGGTCCTATTAAATCAGCTGAATTTAAAACAACAGATGATTCTGGAAAAGCTATGGGTAAGGGTAAAACTGAATTTACATATGCTGAGCCTATTAAACTTGAATTCAAAGCAAATATCAAAAATGAACCTACTTTGACTTATACTCTTACGAATAAAGACACAAGTAAACTTTTATTGAATAAGAAAATTCCACTAAAAATTGGTTCAGATGGAGAGACAACTGTTACTCGCTATTTGTCAATTGTACAGGGCGCAAAAGATGCGATTGAACCTGGTACATATATTCTTGAATGGAAACTTTCTGACAGCGAAGAAGCTGTGACGAAACTTGAATTTAGTATTGTTAAATAGTTAGTTTTCAATCTGTCATTCCCGTGTAAACGGGAATCTATGTTAATTTTTGGCTCTTTTTTTTTGGCGAGACCCATGTTTGGTTTCCGTTTTGGGTGTTTTTTGGGATTAAAAGGAAACCAAAAGTGGGTCTCGACAAAATGTTTGCCGGTTTGATGCAAAATAGTAATTATTAAAAATGCCCGTCGCAAGCTCCTCCTATCTTGCACACCGTTTTATTCGCTCATGCTCCGCACTCGCAATAGGTGTGCGCTTTTACATTTTTAAAAATTCTATTTTGCTTACAAACCTTGCTAACTATTTGGCGAGACCCATTTTTGGGCATTTTTTGGTGTATTTTGGGTCTAAAAGTGCCCCAAAAGTGGGTCTCGACAGATGGATTCCTGGTCGAGCGAGCTC
>JAISKS010000080.1 GCA_031260825.1 Bifidobacteriaceae bacterium | reverse complement strand
CATTTTTATTTCAACATAACGTCCTGATAATAAAGTGGCAAGTTCTCCGGATAAAATATAAGCATTTGAACCTGTAATATATAGATCAATATTCTCATTAACAAAAAGACCGTCTACTAATTTTTGAAAGTTATTAAGATTTTGAACCTCATCTATAAAAATATAATTTTTTTTATTCGGTACTTTTTTGCTAATTATATGATAATATAATGATTTCCAATTAAGTAATAATTCAGATAATTTTGGATCTTCAAAATTATAATATTGTATTTGATTGTTTAAAACCCCATTTTGCACTAATTCATTCAAGTATTGTTTGAGAATTGTTGATTTTCCACATCGACGTACTCCTGTCACAACTTTAATGGCATCCAAAGAGGAAAGCCTTCTTAATTTATTTAAATAATATTCACGATTAATCATACATTAATTATAGCATATATTTTTGCTTACGACTAAAACTTCCAAAAATCGAAAGTTTTAGTCGAAAATCTTCCCTTTAAATAAAGGGCTTAAAATTTTTACGACTAAAACTTCTGTTTTTTGGAAGTTTTAGTCGTTATTTTTTTAAGTCAAATTTATTTCAATAAATCAGCATTTGGTACAATTGGACGTTTAAATTCAACCCACTGTCCACCATCTTTAGAAAGAGATAAATCCCAAGGACAAGTAATTCGGCGCCAACGATAAAACTGATTTAGTTCGCCAGTATTTGGATCTTGGCGAGTATATTGTATCACAGATGCATTTGGAAGCCAACCTGGACTATATTTTCTATTAAATTCATCGATGCTATCTTTTTCAATTAGAGACATAAAGCTCATTATAAACTCATCATGACTAACTAAAAGTGCAGTTTTGCATTCTGGGTGACGATCAAAATGCAGCAAAAACATTTCGGCACGCATTTGACATTGTGAGAAAGTCTCTGATTCAGGAGTTGGGTGCCACATAAAATAGTTTTGACTATATTGCTCTTTTTTTGTAGCATCTAGACTTGCAATTCCGAAGCCCCAATCACGCTCTCTTAATAAATTCTCAATGCGCCAATTAGCTCTTGGAAAGCTCTCTCGGGCTAAAAAGTGTGCAGTTTGACGAGTCCTTCTATAAGGTGATACACCATATAAATCCGGTACAACGCCTGATTTACTTAGAAACTCCCCTGCTTTTATCGCCTGTTCAACGCCTTTTGGAGTTAATGATACTGATGAGTCATGTTCTTCGAACACATCGTTTTTTACGATTCCTTCAGCAACACCCTCAACAAGAATATTGAATTGTGATTGTCCATGGCGAACAAAATTGAGATTAATTGGAATATGATTCATTTTCACTCCTTAAAATTATTTGGCGGTAATGGTGGGATTTGAACCCACGGATGAGGTTACCCATCACACGCTTTCGAGGCGTGCTCCTTCGACCGCTCGGACACATTACCGTTAATTCTATTTTAGCATAAATTTAGCAAAAGATATTTTCGCCTACAATTATTTTTTTAAACATTTGGGGTGTATTATTCATACTGTCCAAAAAAAGTTTTGCTTAAAGATTTACCAAATAGAATTTGTGAGTGAAAGTGAGATTTTACTTGATTCAGGTGATGTACCAGTAAGAGTTAACTCATTAATTAAATCGTGAACAGACTGCGAGGAAGCTGGAGTTGTTGAAGCGAATTCATAAGTTTTTACGCCACCCTCATCTGAGATGTCTGATTTTTGCCATGCAGAATTTATAGTTGATAATGTTAAGCCTGATGGTGCAGATAATGTCACTTTTGAAATACCAACCCATTCATCTTCAATTGAGTCTATTACTATTTTTACTCCATTTGTAGCATTTTCTATATGAAACTCAATAGGGTATTTAGTTGCAGCCAAAATTTTAATACCAGCAGGTACAACTATTGTCGTACCATCGGAAACAACTGTTATGTCATAATCTCCTGGAATTAATGATAATGGAATACTACAAGATAATTGGGAACTTATGTATGTAATTTTGGTACATATTTGATTACCTATTTTGACAGTAGCATTATCTGGAGTACCAGTAAAATTACCAACTACAGTTAATTGTGCACCTGAAATGGCTGCAGAAAACTTCGGTGAGGTGGATGTAACATAACTATGAGATGTGTTATAATAAGTATAACCGTTTACAATAGAGTACTCTGAGCCGGAAAAATTCACAAGGACATTTTGCGCTGTTTCCGCAATGGATGTACCATTTCCAGTTGTGCATTCGATTGTTTCAGATGACAAAACAACAACATCTACACATGATATTCCGCCAATTGAAACTGTTGGTGGATCAAGGAATCGAACTTGATCAAGAGCTGAGTTGTATGCTATCTCAGCGCCAGAAAGCGCGCGATTATAAAGTCTATATGCAAATAAATTTGAACGTAGCGCACTACCGCCTCCCGAATCGCAGATTGATCCATCAGCTATACATAAATGCATTTTGCTCCCAGCTCTTGATGGTAAACCGGTAGTAATATTTCCTGTTTTTTTCAAAATACCTGAACCATAGATTTCAACTGTTTTTCCAGTTCTTGCGACATCAAAAGTTGAAGCTGCAGTAACAAGAGTTTGTGCTGGAATAAATTGTTCAGACGCGATGTTGCCTCCATTAATATGTATAGTTATATCTGAAGTAGGGTTATATCCTGAGTTCATATAATACGATGTTAGGTGATTTCGTCCAAATAATGTTTCATTGGAGCTTCCTGTAATTTTTGAAAGTGTTGCTTCCATAGTCACTCTATCAGCGATATCTAAATCTGGTTTCCATCCACAATCACCATTTGATCCTCCTGCTCTAGGAATTAGTTTACGTTCATTCCAATCATATGAGTTTTGAAGAAGTGTACAATCATGTCCTTTACCCGTTAAATCTACCCAAGAAGATGTATTATTGCTGTGATATTTGTCTCCCAAACCAATATTGTCGATAGCATCCCATTGACCAACAATTCCGTCTTGAATATAATCAGCCGGATTTACATATGGAAAATTTTGTCCATGAATTGTAATACGTGCACCGCCAGCTTGGGGTCCAGCATTTGGTGAAATACTGGAAAGTGTTAGATCTTTATATGTGAAGGCATTTTGTTTTACAACATGTCTACCTGTAAAATTAACATCCAAATCATATGGTCCACCTGCAATATGCTCTGGTGTTTTACATTGAAATTGTGTGGATGAGACCATAGTTAGGTCTGTACAAGGGCTTCCGTCAATTGTAGCTGAAAATTCTGGTGCATAACCGCTTGAAGTGGTAGTTGGACCTGTCATTCCTGGAAAACGATATACAACATATTCAAGGTCAGCAGTATAATTGAAAGCTGTCTGTCGACCTTCGCTAAGTTGGCTTACAGGATATTTACCTGGGTCATTATAGTCCCCAAATGAAAGTGTCATATCATAATAAATACGTCCTGAATTTCCAAAATAATAAACCGCATTCGCTGTGTCTATTTCATACGATTGCCCTAAATCTAACGTTACACAGGCATAACTATATTCATAAGTTGCACCTCCAGTCCAATATGAAAATGCAAAATAATTTCCTGAAGAAATGTCTCCATCAGTTAAAATTGATTTGCTATTATGTCCGTCTTCTGTGTAAATAGCAGGGTCATAAATAACATTTGCACTGGTTGCCGCTCTTCCAAGGGCAACATTAACTCCATTAGAAAAAGCTTGCATTTCGGTAATATGATTCGATTTATTATGATTGCTACCGTTTGTACAAGCACGCATATATCTTCCTTTTGCAAGAGAAAGCCCATCACCGGTAATTGTTACTGTTTGTCCGCCCTCTGTTGGGCCTGAATTTGGAGTAATGGCGTTCACACAATGATAACCAGAACATATTGCAGCATCTTGAGTTACTAATTCTTCATTGGAATTTTTATTAGAAATAATTGCATAAGCTTGAACTGCGCTAAATGTAAGAAGGATGGCTGCTAAGAAAAAAAGCTTAAATGCTCTTGTATTTGTTTTTAGATTCATATTATAGATTATATATCTTTTTTTTTTTTTTTTTTTTGTATTTTTTTTCGGGGAACGTTATTAGTGGTTTGGGACTATTTGGGGGGGTTAAGGGGTGCGTTTTGCGTGGGTGTTACTTTTTATGGGTTAAGTGT
>JAISKS010000072.1 GCA_031260825.1 Bifidobacteriaceae bacterium | reverse complement strand
CGCATCTAAAACTTATGCGAAAAAGTCTGCTGAGATAGTTCAAAAAAATCACAAGGCAATTGAAATTGTAGCTAATTCGGAAGAAATTTTGCATACAGTTGCTGTACCAGATTCATGGAAAACTGCCGCTGATACTGGTCTGAAAAATTACGAATATTCTGGGTCAGAAAGTACAAAAAACTATGTAAAAAATATTTTGAATCCGCTTTCACATCAACAAGGAAATTCGCTTTCTGTGAAAACTCTTATTGATAACGGAATGCTTGATGGTACTATGCCTACTGGCACAGCTGCCTGTGAAAAACGCAGCGTGGCAGATTTTGTACCACATTTTGATCCGACAAATTGCATTGGTTGTAATGAATGTTCGTTCGTATGTCCTCATGCTGCGATTCGCCCAATTTTAGTTACGGATAAAGAGCTTGAGCAGGCTCCTGAGGGATTTTATGTGCGCGATTTGAAAGGCTCTGATGGTTTGCATTATCGAATTCAGGTAAGCATTGAGGATTGCACAGGCTGCGGGCTTTGTATTCAGGCTTGTCCGGTTAATAAGAATTTAGCCGGCGATGGAAATCCTGTTGATATTAAAGGCAAATCTACAGATTCTCAACCACTAAAAGCTGCCGCGTATTCTGATGAAACTAATGAAATTGAGAACTGGCGTTTCGCGATGAATGTACCTGAAAAAACTAATCCGGATGCTCGCATTACTGTAAAATCTTCGCAATATAATAAGCCTCTAGTTGAGTTTTCTGGTGCTTGTGCGGGATGCGGCGAAACACCATATGTAAAACTTCTCACTCAGCTTTTTGGATGTCGAATGACTATTGCAAATGCAACAGGTTGTTCATCGATTTGGGGAGGGGCAATCCCGGCTGCACCGTATACAACAAACGCTTGCGGGTTCGGTCCTACCTGGTCTAACTCGCTTCTTGAGGATAACGCTGAATTTGGTTTAGGTATGTTTTTAGCAAATAAAAACAAACGAAATAAGGCTCTTGAAATTGCAAAATCGCTTATTACTTCTGGAGAAATTTCTGATGATTTACTTGGTACAATTTCTGAGTGGATTGACGGTTTTTCCGAATCTGAAGGGTCTCGCGAGCGTGCCGAAAAATTAAAAACCGCGCTAGAAGGATCACCTTATCTTCAAGATTTTGCAAACTACAAAGATCTTTTCGCAAAACCTTCGCAGTGGATAATCGGTGGCGACGGCTGGGGTTACGATATCGGCTATGGCGGAATTGACCACGTTCTTGCGGGTGGCGAGGATGTAAATATTTTAGTACTTGATAATGAAGTTTATTCAAATACTGGAGGTCAGGTTTCTAAGGCGACAAATGAGGCTGCAATTGCAAAATTTGCGGCTGCAGGAAAGCGTTCTGGCAAAAAAGATTTGGGTGCGATGGCAATGATTTATGGCAATGTTTATGTGGCACAAATCGCGAGCGGCGCAAACCCCGCGCAAACTTTAAAAGCATTCAAAGAGGCCGAATCATTCAATGGTCCTTCCATAATAATTGCCTACACTCCTTGCATAAATCACGGGCTAAAAGCCGGTATGCATATGACGCTTACTGAAGCAAAAGACGCCGTTGAAAGTGGATATTGGTCGCTTTATAGATTCGATCCAAGACGCTTATCAGACGGAAAATCTCCTATGCAACTTGATTTCAAAAAACCTGATTTCTCAAAACTTTGCGAGTTTCTACTTGGTCAAAATCGCTATTCTGCACTTGCGTCGCTCGCGCCAAATGAAGCAGATGAGCTTTATAAGAAAACAGAATCTGATGCGAAAATACGTTTCTCAAGATATTTAGAAATGTCCACTAATTCTTAATAATATGTTACTATATAATTATGCAATTTCCAAACATTAAAATAGATACAAATAAATTAGTCGGTTTTGATACCGAAACTACTGGGGTTAGCGTTGTTGATGACAGAATTATTCAAGCAGTATTAATATATAACGGTACTGATGGAAACCAAATTGTGAAAGAGTATTTTATAAATCCTGGCGTACCTATTCCTGAGGAAGCAAGCGCGATTCATGGCTTTTCAAACGAATTTATCGCTGAACATGGAAAAGCTCCAAAAGAGACTCTCGACGAGATTGCGAATATAATTGTAAGTTCGCAAAAACAGGGATATTATCTTGTGATTCAAAATGCTTCATTTGACCTACCAATTCTAAATAATGAATTAAAGCGTTACGGTCTTCCAACATTAGGAGATCGACTTGAGCAGCCTACTGTACCGTATTTAATCGATCCGCTCGTGATTGATCGAAAAGAAGATAAGTACCGAAAAGGAAAACGTCAGCTAATTAATATCGCTGAGTATTATAAAATTGAAATAGAGGGCGACCTACATAATGCTGTAACTGATGTGAAAACTATGTTAAAAGTGTGCGTTGCAATTTTATCGAAATTTCCTAAAGTTGCAAAATTAGCCGGTACGGATCTACACAAATATCAAACCGACGCTTTCAAAGATTGGGCTGATAATTTCAATTCATACTTAAAAAAACAGGGTAAACCAGCCGATGTGCCTACAGTTTGGGTATCCGATCTTAGTTAACCAGATTTGTACCTTATAAATATTAGCCGCGCGCTTTTGTAACTTATAAACACTAGTTGTAAATATTAGCCGCGCGCTATTTGTAACATTTAAAACATTTATTAAAAAAATATAGTATAATTACATTAGTAATTTGAAATAAAGGACTAAATTATGCGCAGAGCAAAAATTGTAACAACAATCGGACCAGCAATTGAAGAATATGACAAAATCCTAGAATGCGTAAAAGCAGGAATGGATGTTGCTCGCTTAAACCGTTCACACGGAGATAGCGATACTCATTTACGTGTATATAATAATGTGCGTAATGCAGCTAAAGAAGCTGGCAGAAATGTTGCCGTTTTAGTAGACTTACAAGGACCAAAAATTCGTCTTGGAAGATTCAAAGATGATCAAAAACAATATCTTGAATTAGGTCAAACTTTTACAATCACTACTGATGATATTCTTGGCGACAATTCAATTTGCTCAACAACTTTCAAAGGCCTTCCAGGAGACTGCTCAGCAGGAGATCCTCTTCTTATTGATGACGGAAAAGTTAAACTAGAAGTAGTTGAAGTTAACGGAAATAATGTTGTAACTAAAGTTGTTGTTGCAGGACCTGTATCAAATAATAAAGGAATCAACCTTCCAGGCGTACCTGTTTCAATTCCAGCACTTAGCGAAAAAGATATCGATGATC
Source organism: Bifidobacteriaceae bacterium (assembly GCA_031260825.1). Taxonomy (GTDB): domain Bacteria; phylum Actinomycetota; class Actinomycetes; order Actinomycetales; family Bifidobacteriaceae; genus JAISKS01. The sequence goes on along the minus strand of JAISKS010000072.1, from coordinate 13,103 downwards.
TTCGTTGGGGCGTTAGAACTGGTGCTGATTTAATCGCACTTTCATTCGTTCGTGATGCAAAAGATTACGAAGATGTTAAGAAAATTATGGTTGAAGAAGGTCGTATTGTACCTGTTATTGCTAAAGTTGAAAAACCACAAGCTGTAGATAACTTAGAAGAAATCGTAAAAACATTCGACGGAATTATGGTTGCTCGTGGCGATCTAGGCGTTGAAATGCCTCTTGAAGCTGTACCACTTATTCAAAAACGTTGCATCTCACTTTGCCGTAAATATGGAAAACCAGTTATCGTTGCTACTCAAGTTCTTGAGTCAATGACAAACTCTCCAACTCCTACTCGCGCTGAAGTTTCTGACTGTGCAAACGCTATTCTTGATGGTGCAGATGCTACAATGACTTCTGGCGAAACATCAGTTGGCGATTACCCAGCTCTTACAATTGCTACAATGGCTCGCATCAGTGAACACCAAACAGATAATGGCATTAACAATATCCCACACTTAAGCTGTGAAGATATTTCAACTGGTGGAATTGTTACATCATCTGCTGCTACAATCGCAGAAGATATCGATGCAAAATTCATCGTATGCCTTACTACATCTGGTATTTCAGCTCAGAGAATCAGCCGTGTTCGCGGAAAAGTTCCTGTGATTGCACTTACTTCAAACGAGCATGCACGCGCACTTCTTGCACTTTCATGGGGCATTGAAGCTGACATTCTTCCAACTCTTTCTTCAACTGACGAAGTTATTTCAACAGTTGATCATTATCTAATCGATTCAGGAAAATGCCAAAACGGCGACAAAGTTGTTGTAGTTTTCGGTACACCTGTAGGAAAAGTTGGTTCAACAAACTCTATCGTTACACACGTTGTTGGCGTAACTTTAGACTAATTCTATCGTTACACATTTGTTGCGTAACTTTAGATGAATTCTATCGTTACTCACGTTGTTGCGTAACTTTAGATAATTTAGATTTAGTCTCGCCATTAAAATATCGCGTTTTAGTGGCGTTACTAATATTTTATGATATAATTTAAATATCAAAATACCATCTCGGTACATTATCGAGATCCATGGCGGGGTAGCTCAGCTGGTTAGAGCGCACGACTCATAATCGTGAGGTCGGGGATTCGAGTTCCCCCTTCGCTACTCAATTTATATATGGGGTTTCGAAAATAAAACTGTGATGTTTTAAAACCCTTGGTTTTATAAACATCAGCGTTTTATTTCCCGAAACCCCCTATAAACCCCCCACACTCCGAGTTCTTAACGCTTCTTAACTAACGTTAAGGCGCTAAACTCTACGTTGTCTGTAGAAATCTCCCCCCCACACTCCGAGTTCTTAACGCTTCTTAACTAACGTTAAGGCGCTAAACTCTACGTTGTCTGTCAATTGTCCAATGTCATTCCTGCGGAAGCAGGAATCTATATTCCTTTGTCATTCCCGTGAAAACGGGAATCCATATTCCTTTGTCATTCCTGCGGAAGCAGGAATCCATACGACCCAAAAATAGGTAATCCCTACAAACTCGGCTTTTTGGCACAAAAATCACCAAATTCTTGCCAAAAAACGCGAATCCATAGCGATTACCTAAAATAAATTCGATTAGTGTCGTTCGTTGCATATTCTAACCCCAAAAACTTCGATTAATGTCGTTTGTTGCATACAAAGCAACTACAAAATAGACAACAAACGACACTAATCGAAGAGAAGGGATCTTTCTGAACAGATTTGTACCACTATATAGACAACAAACGACACCAGTCAGACATAACTCAAAGATCAGTACTACAAAATAGACAACAAACGACACCAATCAGACATAACTCAAAGATCAGTACCTCAAAATAGACAACAAACGACACCTATCGAGGCAAACCCTTGTACCATATGCCCCAAACGACACCGCATCGACCTTCGGCCAGAAATCCAACAAAAAATCCCAGCCCACACTGTATAATAGTGTGAACTGGGATTCAATTGGATTTAAACTAGTTCAGTGATTAGTGGGTTATATTATTCCTGATCACAGTTTTTTTATAATCCACCAGTGCATCTTTCGCAGTAAGATATAATGCGATTATAAAATAATAAAATTCCATTAAACTAATAACTGAATCATTAAAAAATCCAAAAAAGCCAATACCTATACATAGTATTATATGAGGACTATTTATAATTAATTTATGTTTCATTATTGCCATCCCCAACTATTTACAATTATAACTGGTGTGTAGGTTGTAACAATCCACATTCCATTTGTGATTTCAAAACAGCTTCCAAAAAAATATGTTAGTAAATATTCAGATATTTTAGCAATAAAAGTAGATGATGCTCCTGCTGTTATTACTCCTGCACTGACTAGCATCGCTGTAATTCCAGCAACTGTAACTAAACAAGATGTTTGAAGAAGTGATTTAGAAATGTGAATTTCATATCCGCATCTATTTCCATCGCACCATTTGTGAACAAATGTATTTCCAGACGGTGAAGGCATTAATTTAATTGATCCATCTGATTGTATATGTTCACTAAAATATAAATAATCAATATCTGCTTTAGAGTCAGCATAATTTTGAAAATCTTGCATATTTAGCGATGCTTCACCTTCTAACAATTCATCCAATAAAATTTGTTTTTCTTCTATGGTTGTTGACGATTCTATTTTTTCCATAAGCTGTTGAACCTGTACAGCGTCATATTCACTTGAATAATCAATATTTTCATTAGCGTTTATATTAATTGGTTTTATTAATATATTTGTACAAGTAAATAATGTTACAATTAATGTAACAATTCCCAACAGTTTAATAATATTTATATTTTTAATTTTCATTTTTTTCCTTAAAACAAGATACATTTTATATCTATAATCCAACTATAACATTTTATTATTTTAAAATATTTAGTGAAACTTAAAATAAGTTATATTGAATGTAACTTTAATATATATATTTCGATTGCACGAAACCACCCCAACATAAGCCACGAAACACATACACCAAAACCGCATTGATCGTCATTCACATACCATATGTCCTAAACGACACCGCATTGACCTTCAACCACGTATCCAGAAAAAAAAATCCCAGCCCACACTGTATAATAGTGTGAACTGGGATTCAATTGGATTTAAAATAGTCCAGTGACTAGTGGGTTATGCTATTTGTCATCAGAGTCTTTATAGTTTTCTAATAGTACATCTCTTGCAGAAAGATATAATACAATTATAAAAAAATAAAATTCCAATAAGCTCGTAACTGAATCATTAAAAAATCCAAAAAAGGCAAGGCCTATACATAATATTATATGGGGACTTTTTTTAATTAATTTATCTTTCATATATTTTCCTTACAACAAGATACATTTTATATCTATAATCCAACTATAACATTTTATTATTTTAAAATATTTAGTGAAACTTAAAATAAGTTATATTGAATGTAACTTTAATATATTTATTTCGATTACCCTAACCCTCCAAACACAAGCCACGAAACATATACACCAAAACTGCAAAACTCAACCATGTACCATATGCCCCAAACGACACCGCGTTAATCACAAACCCCGAAGCACCCCACCCAAGAAAACTCCAAATCCTCAGCATTTTTTAAGACTTTTCTAAAATAAACGTGTATAATAGTATTAACTATTAAAAACATGTGCGATAAAGGCACTAAAAAGGAAAACAATGTTTAATAACGAAAATATTAAAAAAGTAGAAGCAACAATTGATAATGGAAGCTTCGGTAAAAGAAAAATCACATTCGAAACAGGCCTACTTGCTCAGCAAGCTGACGGTGCTGTTTTAACATATATGAGTGGTACAGATTTTGATGACACATTAGATGGTACAACAATCCTATCAACTACAGTTATCTCAGGTCAACCTAAAGAACATTTCGATTTCTTCCCCCTAACAGTAGACGTTGAAGAGCGTATGTATGCTGCAGGAAAAATCCCTGGTTCATTTTTCAGACGCGAAGGTCGTCCTTCAATGGAAGCTATTTTAGCTTGCCGCTTAATTGACCGTCCACTTCGCCCATTATTTGACAACAGACTTCGTAATGAAGTTCAAGTTATCGAATCTATTCTTTCAGCAAACCCAGATGATTCTTACGATGTATTAGCGATTAACGCTGCATCTGCATCAACATTAATCTCAGGAATTCCATTTGAAGGTCCTGTTTCAGGTCTTCGTCTAGCTCTTATTGACGGACAATGGGTAGCATTTCCACGTAATTCTGAACTAGATCGCTCAACTTTCGAAATCGTTGTAGCAGGTCGTATTATCAATAATGGCTCAGATGTTGCAATCGCAATGATCGAAGCCGGCGCTGGTAAAAACGCATTTGAACTTATTCAAAATGGTGGTACAAAACCTGACGAAGAAGTTGTAGCGGGAGCTCTTGAAGCTGCAAAACCTTTTATCAAAGTACTTTGTGAAGCTCAATCTGAACTTGCAAAAATTGCTGCAAAAGAAGTTCGCGAATATCCAATCTTCCCACTTTACTCAGATGAACTTTATTCTGCTGTTGAAAACATCACACGTGATGGTATTAACGATGCTTATAATAATGCTGATAAACAAATTCGTGAAGATAAAATCAAAGATGTAAAAGCTAATTTATTAGAGCGTCTTGCAAATGAATATTCACATCTTTCTAAAGATGAAAATGGTGATGATATCGATATCTCAATCGAAATCGGTAACGCATTTAAATCAGTACAAAAAGCTCTTGTTCGCCAACGTATTCTACGTGATGGTTACAGAATTGATGGTCGTGGATTAACTGATATTCGCCCATTAACAGCACAAATCAACGTACTTCCACGTGTTCACGGATCTGCACTTTTCCAACGCGGTGAAACACAAATTATGGGTGTATCAACATTAAATAACCTTAAATTAGAAATGCAAACTGATTCATTAGGTGCTGCTGAGGCTTACAAACGCTATATGCATAATTACAATTTCCCACCATATTCAACTGGTGAAACAGGACGCGTTGGTTCTCCAAAACGTCGTGAAATTGGTCATGGTGCTTTAGCTGAACGCGCACTTGTACCTGTACTTCCTTCACGCGAACAATTCCCTTATGCAATCCGCCAAGTTTCTGAAGCTCTAGGCTCAAACGGTTCTACATCAATGGGTTCAGTTTGCGCATCTACACTTTCACTTCTTAGCGCTGGTGTACCACTTAAGGCTTCTGTTGCAGGTATTGCAATGGGTCTTGCAAGCGAAGAAATCGACGGCGAAACTAAATACGCATGTATGACAGATATCCTTGGTGCAGAAGATGCATTCGGCGATATGGACTTTAAAGTAGCTGGTACAAGTGAGTTTATTACAGCTCTTCAACTTGATACAAAACTTGATGGTATCCCATCTGATGTACTTGCTAGTGCTCTAAAACAAGCTAAAGTAGCTCGTCTTACTATTCTAGACGTATTAAACGCTGCTATTAGCGAGCCTGCTGAGCCTGGTCGTTTTACACCTCGTATCATCACAGTTCATATTCCTACTGACAAAATCGGTATAATCATTGGACCAAAAGGTGCTAATATTAAAGCTATCCAAGAAGCTTCAGGAGCTGAAATCTCAATTGAAGAAGATGGATCAGTATTTATTAGCTGTGAAGGCGTTGAAGCTGGCGAAATCGCTGCAAAACTTATCAATGAAACAGCAAACCCACCTAAAGTAAATGTTGGGGATGTTTATACAGGAAAAGTTACAGGCGTTGCAAAATTTGGTGCATTCGTGAACTTAATTGGTCGTACAGATGGCCTACTACATGTGTCACAAATGAAAAAACTAAATGGCGATGAGCGTGTATCTAACCCTGAAGACGTTGTTAAAGAAGGCGACGAACTAGAAGTTGTTGTAGACAAAATCGACGACGGAAAAATCAGCCTACTATTAAAATAGTAACTATTTAAAATCAATCTCACTTATTGTGCCTAGTTTATATTAGGTTCTCAATAAGTGAGATTTTTTTATATGCAACTTACATTTATAAGAAAATTCTTATAATAACTGCTATAATATTATACAGATACAACTTACTTAGATTAAGGACTTAAATTGAAAACTACTGTCAAAGATAACAATAAAACTGAAAAATTATTAACCGTTTCTTATGCATTCGCTGATGTTAAAAAAGAACTTGAAAAAGTGTTCGCTGATATCAAAAAAGATGTGAAAATCCCTGGTTTTAGAGGCGGAAAAGTACCTAATAAAATCGTTGAACAAAAAGTTGGTGTTGATTATATTATCAATCAACTTATTAACGAAACTGTAAATCGTATGTATGTTGAGGGTTTAACTGAGCAAAATATTAAAACACTTGCAATGCCTAAAATTGACATTACAAAAGTTCCTGAAGTTAATACAATCAACGCTAATGATACAGCAGAAGATTTTGTTTTTGAAGCTACAATAGCTGTAACACCTGATTTTGAACTTCCTAAAATCGAAGGTTTAGAAATCAAAGTTAATGATAAAGACCTTCGCGATCCAATGAAAGATATGGGCGCTGCTGGTGCTCCTGATGATTCAAAAAATTTCGATTCAAATGCATCAGTTGATGATGTTCTAAAAGAGCGTCTAGAGTTAATTTCAGAACAATTTGGTACATTAAAAGAGGCAAAACGCGCTTCTAAAGATGGAGACTTTTTAACAATCGATCTATCAGCTAAAGTTGATGGAGAAGAAATCGAATCTGCAAACGGTCTTTCTTATCAAATCGGAGGAGGTACTGTTGCACTTGTTGGCGGTTTAGACGAGAATATTACTGGTCTAAAAGCTGGCGAAACTAAAGAGTTTAATTCAAATCTTGAGTCCGGTGAAAAAGTTGGTCAAGAGGCGAATGTAACTGTAAAAGTAATTGATGTTAAAGAAAAATCAGCAGCTAAAATCGATGATGAACTAGCTAAAAACGCTGGCTTTATTGATCTTACTGATATGAAATCTAAAGTAAAAGAAAACATTGAAAAAGAAAAAGTTGCGATGTTTGCTGTTGCTGCAAGAGATAAATTTGTTAAATATTTAATTGAATCACTTGATTTTGAATTGCCTACTGTAGCACTTGATGATATAAAAAATCAAATCGCTGAAGGTGCACAAAAAACAGTTGAAGATTATAAAGGTGAAGAGCTTAAACAACTTGAAGAACAAGCAAAAGAGAGCTTGTTTGGTCAAATAATTTTCGACAAATTAGTTGATACTTTTGATGTAAAAGTTGAGCCAAATGAGATTCAAGAGCATATCAATTCAACTGCAAGAATGTACGGAATCGATCCTGCACAGTTCTTCCAAATGCTCATTCAACAAAACCAAATTCAAGCTGTAGCAACAGATTTATTAAACTCTAAAGCTGTGATTTCTGCTATGCGCAAAATCGTTGTTAAAAATGAAAAAGGTACAGTTGTTGATATTAGCGAGCATCTTGTAATTCCTGGTGAAGGAGAAGATTTACCTGGCGCTGAAAAACCTAAACGTAAAACTAGCAAACCAGAAGTAAAACGAGCTAAAAAAGAAACTCCAGCAAAAGACGAATCTAAAGCAGAGCCTAAAGAAGAAAAAGCTGAAAAACCAGCTAAAGAAGAAAAAGCTGAAAAACCAGCTAAAGCAGAGCCTAAAGCTGAAAAACCAGCTAAAGCAGAGCCTAAAGCTGAAATTAAATTAGACGACGAGCCACCTGCAGGCGCTTTATTTTAATAGTTATAATACAGAGGATAATTTATGAACAAACCATATATGAACGAGGAAGAAGAAGAAAAACCTAAAATGCCACTTCAAGAGCAAGTGTTTGCAAAACTTCTGAAACAACGTATTATTTGGCTTGGAAGTGAAGTAAATGATGAAGTTGCTAATTTAATTTCATCTCAAATGATGATTTTAGCCGCTGAAGATCCTGATAAAGATATCTGGCTATATATCAACTCTCCTGGTGGTTCTATCACTGCTGGTATGGTAATTTACGATACAATGCAATTCATCAAACCAGATGTTGCTACTGTAGCTTTTGGTCTTGCTGCTTCAATGGGACAATTCCTCCTTAGTTCAGGCGCAAAAGGCAAACGTTATGCTACTCCTCATGCAAGAATTTTAATGCACCAACCTTCTGGTGGTGTTGGCGGTACACAAACTGATGTCCGAATTCATGCCGAACTTATATTACATATGAAAAAAGTTTTGAGCGAAATCACAGCTGAGCAAACTGGAAAATCTATTGAGCAAATTTATGAAGATAATGAGCAAGATAATTGGTTTACAGCTCAAGAAGCTTTGGAGTATGGATTTATCGATAAAGTTGCTGATAAATCTGAATTAACTCTTGGCAACGGCGGATTAGATAAGTAATTAGGAGCATATATGTCACAATTAAACCCATTAAAAACTTACGGAAGTTTTGCTACAGATATTAATAAATTTGGGCTTACCGACTCTAATAAAATCGAAATCCCTCAAAATCGATATATCCTACCTCAACATGAAGAAAAAACTCCTTATGGTACACGTTCTATGGATCCATATTCAAAGCTTTATGAAGAGCGTATTATCTTTATGGGTGTTCAAGTTGACGATGCTAGCGCGGATGATGTGATGGCACAATTATTAGTGCTTGAATCACTTGATCCTAATCGAAATATCACAATGTATATCAACTCACCAGGCGGCTCTTTCACTGCTATGACAGCGATTTACGATACAATGATGTATGTTCGTCCTAAAATTCAAACTGTATGTCTAGGTCAAGCAGCATCTGCTGCAGCTGTGCTTTTAGCTGCTGGAGAGCCAGGAATGCGTCTTGCACTTCCAAATTCTCGCGTGCTTATTCATCAGCCTCGTATGGAAGGCTCAAGAGCAAAAGCTAGTGATATCGAAATTACAGCAAAAGAAATGCTTAGAATGCGCGATTGGTTAGAAGAAACATTAGCTTCTCATTCAAAAACTCCAATTGAAAAAATTCGTAAAGATATTGAAAAAGATACAATTTTATCTGCGATTGATGCCAAAGAATATGGACTTGTTGATGAAGTTTTAACACCTCGTAAAGGAAATAAATAAAGGCTCTAAAATATGTCCGAAAAAGGTGTTACAAAGAAAACTGAAACGCGCTGCTCATTTTGTAATCATACAAAAGAGCAAGTAAATTCTACTGCAAAATTTGTTCAAGGTAATGGCGTTTTTATTTGTCCAGACTGTGTAAAAATATGTATCACTATAATTAATGCTGATTTAAAAGACGCTCCTGATTCAAAAAATCCAATTGGATTACTCACACCAAAAGAAATTTTTAAACATTTAGATGATTATGTTGTTGGTCAAAATGACTCTAAGAAAACGCTTGCTGTAGCTGTTTATAATCATTATAAACGTCTTCATTTAAAAGATTTATCTGACCGTCAATTAATTGATGAAAATGCAAATGCGTCAGATAATGACAGTGAATCTAAATATAATATAGAAATTGCCAAATCAAATATTTTATTAGTTGGCCCTACTGGTACTGGCAAAACCTATCTCGCTCAATCTCTTGCAAAAATGATGCGTGTACCATTTTGTATTGCAGATGCTACATCAGTCACCGAAGCAGGTTATGTTGGAGATGACGTTGAAAATATTCTTCATAGATTAATCGCAGCAGCTGATGGAGATATAATCCAAGCTGAACGCGGAATTGTATATATTGACGAAATTGATAAAGTTGCTAGATCCACAAACTCTTTAAAAGGCAATAAAGATATTTCTGGCGAAGGTGTTCAACAAGCTTTATTAAAAATCGTTGAAGGTACAAAAGTTAAGCTTACAGATACTGCAAAAACAACGAAAAATTCTAAAGATAAACCTGATGTGTATATGGATACTTCTAATGTACTTTTCATTTTTGCCGGTGCTTTTGTTGGCTTAGATGATATTGTAAAAACACGACTTAATAAAGATTCATCTTTCGGATTTTTTAGTGCTAATGATGAAAAATCTGATAATAATGATGGATTATCAAAAGAAGAATTAGAAAGTTTAGAGAAGAAAAACTATTTAAAACAAGTAAATACTGAAGATCTTCAAGAATATGGAATGATTCCTGAGTTTATCGGACGCGTACCTGTTGTTGCTGTAGTTGAGGATTTATCGATTTCTGATTTAGTAAGTATTTTAACAGAACCAAAAAATGCTCTCATTAAACAATACAAAAAACAGCTAGAACTTGACGGAGTTGATTTGCAATTTGATAAAGATGCTACTACAGAAATAGCTAAAATGGCAATGGCGCAAGGTACTGGCGCACGCGGTCTTCGTACAATTTTAGAAAGAATATTGGAACCAATTATGTTTGCTGTTCCAGATAATGATACTGTCAAAAAAATTGTTATTAAACAAGCAGATGTTTTGAATGGATACAAAAATAAAGAATTGGAGATATTCTAAATGAATGATGATTTTTATGATTATATCAATGGGTCATGGCTTAGCGAGGCAGTAATACCTGAAGATAAATCGGCTGTTGGTACTTTCGACACACTTAACGAACTTTCAATTGAAAGAAAAAAAGAACTTATTGCATATGATTATGAGCCTAATAAACCTGGTTATAAATCAAAAAAACTTCATGATACATTTTTGCATGCTAAAGAAAATGATCTAAAATTCTATGATGATTTTGTAGCTTATATTAAGCCTGCATTGGATTTTGATTCTATTGATACATATTTCAATGCACTTGAATTTCTTGATTCAAAAGCAGTTTCTGTTGGTTTAATCGGATTCGGAATTAGCGGAGACTTTTTAGATCCTAATTTAAACGTTCTACACTGCGCTCCTAGCGGACTTCAGCTTCCAGAAAAATCATATTATTTTGATGATGAGCATAAAGAAATTCGCGAAAAATATGTTAAATTTGTTACTATTTTCTTAGAAAAAGTAGATAAAGAATCTTCACTAATTTCTAATTATTTCGGAACTGATTATGCGAATCTTGCTAAACAAATTCTTGATTTCGAAAAAAACATTGCTAAATATCATTTTGATGCGGTACAAAATCGTGATATTCTTGCAAAAAATAATCCTAAAACTTTATCAGAATTTTCTGAGTATTATAAAGATTATGATTTAGTAAAATATCTAAAAAACGCTTTTCCTATTATATCCGATACTCTCGATAAACAAGATCAAATCATCGTTCATAATCTTCAATATTTAGAGCATTTTGATGAATTGATTAATGACAATAATCTAGAAATTTTAAAACTTAATATTATCTATAGCCTATTTTTAAACAGCGCGACGCTTATTGATGAAGATCTTCATATTATAAGTTTCAATTTCTTTTCTAAAGAGTTTTCAGGAGCAACGGAACAAAAACCTCTTTGGAAACGTGCACTTTCTCAAATTTTATCTGAAGATTTAGGTATAGTTTATTGCGAAAAATATTTTCCTGATTCTGCAAAAAAAGATATGGAAAACCTTGTTGCGTCGCTTCTTAAAGCTTATAAAAATGCAATTACTGACGCTAAATGGCTAGCTGATTCGACTAAAGAAGAAGCTCTTAAAAAAGTAGATACTTTCTATCCAAAAATTGGTTATCCTTCAAAATGGCGTGATTATTCAGCATTAGAAGTGACAGATAATTATTTTCAAAATGGTATTAATTGCGGTGAATTCTCTCAAAATATTGAATTAGAAAAATTCGGCAAGCCTACTGACAAGGAAGAATGGCTAATGAGCCCAATGGAAGTAAATGCTTATTATTATCCTCCAGATAATACAATTGTTTTTCCTTCTGCGATTCTGCAATCTCCTTTCTATAGTTTAGAAAATTCTGCAGCGCAAAATTTCGGTGGAATTGGTGCTGTGATTGGTCATGAAATTGGTCACGGTTTTGATGATCAAGGAGCTAATTTTGACAGCCTTGGTGTTCTGAGAAATTGGTGGACTCCTGAGGATTTAGAGGCTTTTGGTGAGAAAACTAGCGGTTTGGTCGAGCAATTTGGCGGATTAGTACCGAAAAATCTACAATCTGAAACTGATATAAAAGGTGTGATTGGCGAATTAACATTAGGTGAAAATATCGGCGATTTAAATGGCGTAGTTATTTCATTAAAAGCATTAGAAATCTTTCTTGGGCATAAGCCTACAACTGACGAATTAAAAGAGTTTTTTGTAAATTATGCAACAATCTGGCAATTTAAAATTCGTAATGAAGCTGCTAAAACTCGGTTAAACACTGATCCACATTCGCCTGCTGAATTTAGAGTTAATCAGATTCTAAAAAATATTGATGAGTTTTATGAAGTATATGGAGTGAAACAAGGCGATGCGATGTATTTGGCTCCTGAAAAACGTGTAAGAATTTGGAATGCAAACTAATAGGAGTAACAAATGGATTTAGTTGAATGGCAAGGATTATCACTTCTGCAAAAATACGGTGTACCTGCAAATAATGGGTATTTAGCCTCTTCACTTGATGAGGCTCTCGCTAATTATAATGGCGATGTATGCGTTGTAAAAGCTCAGGTAAAAGTGGGTGGACGAGGAAAAGCAGGCGGCGTAAAACTTGCAAAAAATGTTACAGAATTAGAGGCTGCAGTTAACGATATTTTAGGAATGGATCTTAAAGGTTTTCTTGTGGAAACTGTTTTAATTGTACCTGCAATTGATATTGCTAATGAGTTTTATTTGTCAATTGCTTATGAGCGCGAAAGACGTGAATATGTCCTAATTAGCTCGCAATCAGGCGGAATGTCAATTGAAGAATTAGCTAAAACTGATCCTGAAAAAATTCAGAAAACTTATTTTAAAGAGCTAATCGATATTGATCATTTAAATGTTGATTTGCCAGAATATGTACCTACAGAAATTTTGCGAAATCTTGCTGCATTATACTTTAAAGAAAATGCAACTTTAGTTGAAATTAATCCATTAATAGAAACTGCTCAAGGCGAAATTCTAGCTGGAGATTGTAAAATTACTATTGATTCAAATTCACCTAATGCTGATAGTTTTGCTGATGCTTCTGGTACTGTTTCTGGTACTACTTCTGGTACTGCTTCTGGTACTGCTTCCGGCACTGCTTTTGATTCTTCGGGTGCTG
>JAISKS010000018.1 GCA_031260825.1 Bifidobacteriaceae bacterium | reverse complement strand
AAATCACACAATTATTATTAATATTGGAGTCCAACAGGAGTAAAATGACAAACGAAAACACAAATATATCTGACATTATGTCAGATGACGATATGCTCAAAATTGTAGATGATACAGTTGTTGAGTTTAACCCTGGAGATGTAGTAAAAGGTAAAATCACTAATGTAACTGATGACGAAGTTTATTTAGACCTTAATTATAAATGCGATGGGTTAATCACTTTCCGCGAATTCACAATTAATCAACATGCTAAACTACGCGATATCGCAAAAGTTGGCGATGAAGTTGAAGTTGTAGTTCTTGATAAGGAAGATAAAAACTTTAGACTAATAGTTTCAAAACGCCGCGCTGAATATGAGCAAGTATGGCAGAAACTTCAAGTGATCAAAGATGCAGATGAAACAGTACGCGGTACAGTTATTGATGCAGTTAAAGGCGGACTAAAAGTTGACGTCGGAATTGGAGCTTTCCTTCCTAACTCACTTATCGACGTTCGTAAAACTGTTGATTCAAAAGTATTCATCGGCGAAGAAATCGAAGCTAAAATCATCGAAATCGACAAAGCTAAAAAGAACATTGTTCTTTCAAGAAAAGCTATTATCGAAGATGTTGATGCTGAGGCTAAAAAAGAACTTCTTAAAAACCTTACAGTTGGCTCACGTCAAAAAGGTTATGTAAGCTCAATCGTACCATTTGGTGCATTCATTAATATTGGTGGAGTTGACGGTCTAGTTCATATTTCTGAACTTTCATGGAGCCGCGTAGATAATCCACATGATGTTATCAAAATTGGCGAGGAAGTTGAAGTTGAGGTAATCTCAATTGAAGACGGACGTTTCAGCCTTTCAATTAAAGCTACAGAACCAAACCCTTGGGATAATTTCACACAGAAATATTCAATCGGTCAAATTGTACCTGCTACTATCACAAAATTCAGTGAGTATGGCGGAGTATTTGCTGAAATCGAAAAGAATATTGAAGGTCTAATTCATATTTCTGAGGTTTCAACAAGACGTATTGATACTCCAAAAGGTATTTACAATATTGGTGACGTAATTTACGCACGTATTATTGACATCAACCTTGATCGTCATCAACTTGCACTTTCAATTCGTCAAGCTGATATCGACTTCGATCCAAACTCTGATGATTTCGATCCAGCAGTTTACGGTCTACATGTTGAATATGATGCTGATGGAAATTACAAATATCCAGACGGATTTGATTCAGAAACAAATGATTGGAAACCAGGATTCGAAGATGCTAAAAAAGCTTGGGAAACTGAGTATAAAAAAGCATATGAGACATGGACTAAACATAAAGTTTCTTTCAAAGAAAAAGCTAAATTATTTGAAGATATCCCAGAAGCAGTTGCTCCTAAAAAAGAATCATCAAAGAGAATTGTTAAAAGTGCTCTAAGTGAAGATGAAGATCTATTACAATTAAAAGAGCAATTAGCAGGTGGTACAAAGTCTGAAAAAGATGAAAAACCAGCTAAAGAAGAAAAAGCAGACAAACCTGCTAAAACTTCTGATAAAGAAGATAAAGAGGAGAAATAATAATGAGAACATATACTCCAAAAAGCAGTGATAACGAAGCAGCTTGGTACATAATTGATGCTGAAGGTGTTCGCCTTGGTACATTAGCAACAAAAGTTGCTACATTAATCCGCGGTAAACATAAAGCTAATTATGCTCCAAATGTTGACTTAGGCGACAATGTAATTATCATCAATGCTGAGAAAGTTGATCTTTCAAAAGATAAAGAAAGCAAAAAACTTTGGCGTCATAGTGGTTTCCCAGGCGGAATCTCATCTAAGACTTACCAAGAACTTCTTAATGACAACCCTACTCGTATTGTTGAGCATGCAGTTCGTGGAATGCTTCCAAAAAACTCTCTTTCAAGTGAACAAATCAAACATTTGAAAGTATTTGTTGGTACTGATCATCCACATGCAGGTCAAAACCCAGTAGAATATAAGATTACACAAGTTAGTCAATTTGTAAAATAAGGATTAGATTATGACTGAAGAAATTAAAATTGTACCTAAAGCACCAAAACCTAAAAAGAAACCAGAATCTGGTCTTTATGTTGGTCGTAGAAAAGAATCAGTAGCACGTGTACGTCTTACAAAAGGAAGCGGCGAGTGGATTGTAAATGGAAAAACTCTTGATGAGTATCTTCCTGATAAAGTTCATCAACAATTAGTTAAATCACCTCTTGTACTTTTTGATGAGGCAGGAAACTTTGATGTGTTTGTTAATGTTCGAGGAGGCGGAAAGAGTGGTCAAGCTGGAGCAATTTGCTTAGGTGTTGCACGCGCTTTAAACGCACTTGATGCAGAGACTTACAGAGCAAAATTAAAACGTAGCGGATTCTTAAGAGTTGACGCTAGACGTGTTGAGCGCAAAAAAGCTGGTCTTAAAAAGGCTCGTAAAGCTCCTCAATTCTCGAAACGTTAAATATCTTGCATTTTACTTTATTTGGTGTATAATATAAACTATGGCTAAAAGTGGTGTAATAGAAGTAAACGGTGAAGTGATTGAAGCTTTACCCAACACACAATTTCGTGTTGAGCTTGAAAACAAGCATGTTGTTCTAGCAACAATTTCTGGAAAGATGCGTCAGCATTTCATCAGAATTTTACCAAAAGATAGAGTAATTGTGGAAGTAAGCGCTTATGATTTAAATCGTGGACGCATAATATATAGAAAAAAGGATGATGAAAAATGAAAGTTAAACCTTCAGTTAAGAAAATTTGTGAAAAATGTCGCGTAATACGCCGTAGTGGAGTGGTTCGCATAATCTGCGAAAACCCACGTCATAAACAGCGCCAAGGCTAAAAAATCACAAACCGATCTTAATAGATCAAACAAGATCTTACAAAGATCAAATAAAAAAAGCGGATTCGCTACCTCTGGGTTTTGCAGGCCAGAGCCGTAAGCTATTACGGAATGAATACCCGCCCACACCTGCAGAAAGGAATAAAAAATGGCAAGAATTGTCGGGGTAGATATACCCAATAACAAAAGAGTTGAGATATCATTAACTTATATCTTCGGAATTGGACGTACTCGTTCATTAGAAACATTAAATGCAATTGGAATCGATCCAAACATTAGAGTTCAAGATTTATCTGAAGATCAATTAACAAAAATCAGAGATTATTTTGAAGCTAATTACAAAATCGAAGGTGATTTACGCCGCGAGGTCGCAGCTGATATTCGCCGTAAAAACGAAATTGGTTGCTATCAAGGTTTACGTCATCGTCGCGGTCTTCCTGTTCGCGGACAACGCACAAAAACAAATGCGCGTACACGTAAAGGTAAAAAGCATTCTGTTGCTGGTAAGAAGAAATAAGGGAGTTTAATTATGGCAAAAAAAGTAACTACAAAGAAAAAAGTAAAAAAAGTTGTTCCTTACGGTCGCGTAACAATTAAATCAACTTATAATAACACAATCGTATCTGTTGCTGACCCAACAGGCGCTGTTTTAGCTTGGTCATCAGGCGGAAATATTGGATTCAAAGGTAGCCGTAAATCTACTCCTTACGCAGCTGGTAATGCTGCTGAAGAAGCAGCTAAAAAAGCTAAAGAATTTGGACTTCAAAAAGTTGACATATATGTAAAAGGTACAGGCGGCGGACGCGAGACAGCGATTCGTTCATTAAAAGCTGCTGGATTAGAAATTGGTTCAATCAATGATGTAACTCCACACGCACATAATGGTTGCCGTCCTCCAAAACTACGTCGCGTATAATACGAGTAAAAATATAAAATATAAAGATAATTTAGAAAAAAGGAATAATAAGTGTTAATTGCATATAATCCAACAATAAAAGAAGAGAAAATTTCGGATACAAGATCAAAATTCGTTATTACACCACTAGAACCAGGATTTGGTCACACAATTGGTAATTCAATTAGAAGAGCTTTGCTTTCAACTATCCCAGGTGCAGCTATCTCATCAATCAAATTCGATAAAGTTTATCATGAGTTTTCAACAATTGAAGGTGTTAAAGAAGATGTTACAGAAATCATCCTTAACCTTAAAAAAGTTGTTGTAAGTTCTGAACTTGATGAGCCTGTAATTGCTAGAATCAAAAAAGATGGTGCTGGTACAGTTACAGCTGGAGATATCGTTCTTCCTGCTGGCGTAAAAGTATATAATAAAGATCATTTAATTGCAACACTTTCTAAAGATGCTAAATTCGATCTTCAAATGATTATTGAACGCGGTCGTGGATATGTTCTTGCTGATATTAACAAAGAACGTATTGATGAAATCGGACAAATCGCTATTGATTCACTTTATTCTCCTGTAGAAAAAGTAACAATTGCTGTATCTGATACACGTGTTGGTACACATACTGATTTCGATCAACTTATCGTTGACGTAACAACTAATTCATCAATTACACCTGCAGATGCTATTGCTTCAGCAACAAAAACTCTACAGAATATTCTTTCAATCGTATCTGATTTAAACAAAAAATCAGAAGCTGTTGAATTAATCCCTTCAAATGAGCCTGCTCCTGCACCAGTTAATTCAATCCCTGTTGATGATTCTGATGATTTTGAGTCAATTCAATCATTAAATCTTTCACGCGGAGCAACAAATTCATTAAAATCAAATGGAATTGAAACTGTTGATCAACTTGCTAAACTTACTGTACTTGACCTAAATCAAATCAAAGGTATTGGTGCTACAAAAGTTAACGAAATCATCAAAGTACTAGAGCAAAGAGGAATCACAGTAGGCTAATTATTAGCTACTAAATTTAAGGAGAAAAAATGCCAAAACCAACTAAAGGTGCAAGACTTGGAAAAAGCCCAGCTCACGAAAAACTAATTATTGCAAATATTGCTCGTTCAGTGATTCAACACGGACGCGTTACAACTACACTTACACGTGCTAAACGTACTCAGCCTGTGCTAGAGAAACTTATCACTAAAGGTAAAAAAGGCGATTTACATAATGTTCGTCAAGTTGTATCTGTTATTAAAGACAAAGATGTAACAAAATATTTATTCGATGTTGTAGCTCCAAAATTTGAAGGACGCGAAGGCGGATATAGCCGAATCGTAAAAATCGGAAACCGTAAAGGCGATAATGCTGAAATGGTTGTTTTCGAATTAGTTACAGAACCTGTTTCAAATAAACCAAGCAATAAATCATCTAAACCTGCTAAAGAAGCTAAAGAATCTCCTGTAAAAGAGGCTCCAGCTGAGGAAGAAGTAGCTGAAGAAGAAATAGCTACTGAAGAGGTTGTAGAGGAAACTCCAGTTGAAGCTGTAGAGGAAACTCCAGCTGAAGCTGATAAAGCAGACGAAACAGTAGACGAAGATAATTCAGAAACTACAGATGAAAAATAACATCAAAAAACTAAGTATTGCAGAATTAAAAAAGATTGCCCAGGAGTTAAACCTAGAGTTTGATCCTAATATCAAAAAAAATGATTTGATCATTTTAATTGAAGAATCTGATAATAATTCTGCAAATACTAATTCCAATAACAGCGATTCACAAAAAGCTGACGATTCAAAAAAATCTCAAGAATCTAAAAATTCGAAAGATAATTCCAAAGAAAATTCGAAAGAAAAATCAAACAATTCCAAAGAAGATTCTAAAGTAAACTCTAAAGAAAATTCAAACGATTCTAAAGACGATTCTCAAAATCAAAACCATAATAATGGTAAAAAGGTACGTAAACGCTTTGGAAAAAACAGTTCGGGTTCAGAAAATATCGATGATAATTTAGAAGAAGGTCAGGAAGTAGAATATAAAGCTGTTGCCGGAATTTTAGACACTCATGAAAACTATGCGTTCTTGCGCGTAAATGGGTATCTTGCTTCATCAGATGATTTTTTTGTACCAGTTCAAATGGTTCGCAAATTAAAACTTAGAAAAGGTGATACTGTTGTAGCACTTGCTCCATTCTATACTGGCGAAGGAAATAAAACTAAGAATAATCGAATTCCAGTATCAAAAATCATTTCTATAAATGGAATAAATGCTGAGGAATTAGATGGTCAACAACGAATTAATTTTGATAAATTAACTCCGATTTTCCCTGATTCAATTTTAAGACTTGAAAAATCTGGCGAGAAAAATACTTTAACTACACGTATAATTGACTTATTTAGCCCAATAGGCAAGGGTCAACGCGGTATGATTGTAGCTCCACCAAAAGCTGGAAAGACAATTATGCTACAACAAGTCGCAAATGCCATTAAGCAAAATAATGAAGAGGTACACTTAATGGTACTTTTAATTGATGAGCGTCCTGAGGAAGTCACCGATATGCGTCAAAATGTAAAAGACGCTGAAGTGATTGCTTCAACATTCGACCGTCCTGCTTCTGAACATATCACTTGTGCAGATCTAACAATTGAGCGCGCAAAACGCTTAGTTGAACAAGGCGAAGATGTTGTGATTCTGCTTGACTCAATCACTCGTTTAGCTCGTGCATATAATACTATGGCACCACAAACTGGCCGCGTAATGTCGGGCGGTGTTGACTCAATGGCACTTTATCCACCTAAGAAATTCTTTGGTGCTGCTCGTAATATTCAAGGCGGCGGATCTCTTACAATTATCGCTACAGCACTGATTGAAACTGGTTCTAAAATGGACGAAGTTATTTTCGAAGAGTTCAAAGGTACAGGCAATATGGAATTAAAACTATCTCGCACACTTGCAGATAAACGTTTATATCCTGCTATTGATATTATTGCATCAGGTACACGCCATGAGGAATTACTTATGACAAATGAAGAGCTACAAATTATTTATAGCCTTCGTCAAGTTCTATCTAATGGTGAGGCTGAAGACGCGATAAAAACTCTTAGAGAGAAAATGAAAGGTCTTAAAACCAATTCAGAATTTTTAATGACTATTAGCAAGAATCTTCCTGCTAATCACGCTATGCAGAATTTAAATGCAGGCGAAGGCAAACGAGGCTTCGAATACCAATAATAACAAATAAATAAAATTATAATATTAAGGAGTGAATTATGAGTAAAACAATTATTTATAATGAAGACGCGCGTCGTCAAATGGAAGCAGGGCTAGATTTACTGGCTAATACAGTGAAAGTTACCCTTGGACCAAAAGGTCGCAATGTAGTTTTATACAAAAAATTTGGTTCACCAACAATCACAAATGATGGTGTATCTATTGCTAAAGAAATCGAACTTGACGATCCATATCAGAGAATTGGCGCAGAACTTGTTAAAGAAGTTGCTAAGAAAACTGACGATGTCGCTGGAGATGGTACAACAACCGCAACAGTCCTAGCCCAAGCACTTGTGCATGAAGGTTTAAGAAATGTTGCTGCTGGTTCAAACCCAATCGCACTTCGCCGCGGAATCGAAAAAGGC
>JAISKS010000087.1 GCA_031260825.1 Bifidobacteriaceae bacterium | reverse complement strand
CTGCTACTAAAATTATCACATCTGGTCTTAACGAATCTTCTGGATTCATTATAGCTTTTGCGGCAACTTCCTCATCTGGAGAAATATAATACATCGAAATTAATCCTGGTAAATCGATTAAATTATAGTCTCCCCAATCTCCAGTTTCTATATCAACAGTCGTTCCTGGAGCATTGATTGCTTTTTGTTTTAAGCCTGTGAGTTTGTTGAAAAGTGTCGACTTTCCAACATTAGCATTTCCGACTAATGCGATATTTTTTTTCATAATTCATCGCTTTCGATCTTGTCAGCGATCTCCGAATCCAAACTCGTACTTTTGTCAGTTTTATTTACAGCAACACCTTGTATACCATCAGCAATCTTAGAATCAATCCCGATTCTCTCTGCACCTTTTTGAATTACCAAACTTCCAAAACTGCATTTTTGACAAACTTTCAAATTGACACCCTCAGTGATTCCTATTTCGCGAAGTCTAAAACAAAAGTCTTCATTAAGTTCAATATTATCAACAATTATTTTCTGACCAATTTCACAATCTTTTAATTTCATATACAAATTATACTTTAATGAGTGGATTTTTGCAAGTTTTTATTTTATATATGACTGATATCTTGACTCATCTTCTCGCGGTTTATCTGCTTTAGAAAATAGTCATCACAACTCGTCAAGATGATCTACAACACTAGTTATATCAGTTCGATAATTTGCATAATAATAATCAATCGGCTTATTGATTTTTGATACAACCCAAGGAGTGTCTTTATGTGAAAAATCAGAAAGCGCTGATGCAGTTTTATCACTATGCTTATTTAATACTTCATTAATATGATATAACTCTTGTGCATTCAATTTTGTCAAATCAGGATCTATTAATGGTAAGTATTTTTTTTGCGTATGATTATGAAATTCATTTTCAGTTTTTTGTAATTCTTTAGACTCAATCATTTTAAGCACTATAGAATCAAAATCATTTTTATCTGGAGTCGGACCAAAAGTATTTTTTATATAAGTCATATTAGTAATTGATTTTCCATATTTCTCATAATAATCAAAGTCGATGAAATACAATAACTTATATAAAACAGTTTCTCCTACAGTTGGTTTAGCTCCTACTTTTTGTAATACATAAAGAAGCGTTGCTTTAAATTTTTCGGGATTTAAAATAAATTCTGTCTGTAAAGGTTCAATTATAGGCTCAGGAGTTTTTAGATCATAGCTACGTTTTTCTGGTTCTTTGAAAAAAACATCTGGGGTTATATAATAAAAATCACATAATTTTTCAATTTCAAATTTTTTTATATTATCAGGATTTTTTTCAAGATTTGCATAAGTCGAACGAGTCATATTAAGAGCATCGGCAATTTGTTCTTGAGTATAGTCGTATTTTAGCCTTAATTCTTTCAGTTTATCGTTCATAATTTTACCTTTCTTTAATCAGTATATCATAAAAAAATTGAATTCGCAGATATTCTAATATTTTATACATTGGGATTCTAATATTTTATACATATATGAATACACGAAGTCCTGAAAAAATAATTAATAGAAAAAATCTACAAAAATATCGCGAAAGTGGCAGCGAAAGTTAACAGAAAAACACTTAAAACTATTTTGTTAATGTTGAATTTTGTTCTCTCAAGTATTAGTAAATTAGCTGTGTTTTCATCAATTCCATTTTTTAATTCAATCAACAAATTTTTCTTTTTTACACATAGTAAATTTACAAGTTGAAGATTATAGCAAGAATATGAATTAGCACCTCGCTTGAAAATATTTTTGTTTTTCAAATATTTGGACTCTTTATTAACTTTATCAAAGTGAATCACATCCATAAAACTATATTTCATTAGATGCTTGCATTTTTTGGTACAAGGTTTGACAAATGGGATTCGATATACATTATCATTAATAGTAGTAAGGAAAATATCCCCAGCTAAATTTAGTTCTTTTACAACAGTTAATGGGATAATTGTTGATCTTAAATAGTCAGATATTTTTAAAGTTCTCGAATAAAACTTTACCGATGGAATAAGGTAAAACTGCAAGAAAATTATATTTATCGCAATTGGAAAAATCGTAAATCGTCTGAAATTTCCATCCATAATAAATAAACGATAAGATACTATAAATGAAAAAATTAGAAGTAGAAGTGTGAATACTGCATAGTTCAAATTACGAAAAGTAATTGTATGATTTTTGGTTATAGTATCGGTATTCATAATATTATATTATAGCAGTTTTAAAATCATATATGAGCATCATCATTAGGGAATATACCGAAAAAGTTAAAAATCGGTATATTACCCAAATATTAATTAAAGTTCTTTTATGATGATTGGAATAATTTCAGGTTTATCTGATGAAAATGTTAGTGCGTCCATAAAGCATTTTTTAGCTGCATCAAATTTCGATGAATCTGTAGCATATGCAGTTGCAATCAAATCACCTTTTTTAACAATATCGCCAGTTTTTTTCGCAAGAACTATACCAGCTAAATAGTCAATATCATCCTCTTTTGTTTCGCGTCCAGCGCCCAGTAATACTGATGAAATCCCGATACGCTCAGTTTGCATAGAACTAATATATCCATCATTTTCTGCAAGCCATTCTTGAGAAGAAGGTGTACCAACAAGTTTAGAAATATCTTCAATATAAGAAGTATCTCCACCTTGATTTTCTACGATTTCTAGGAATTTTTTATATGCAGAACCATCATTAATTGCAGTTTCAATAATTGTTTTACATTCATCAGCAGATTTCGATGATGTCATTTCCATAGCTTTTACGCATTGAGAAACGCATAAATCAACTAAATCAGCAGGTCCATTTCCTTGAAGTGTTTCGACTGCTTCTTTGATTTCTAGCGCATTTCCGATTGCTAAACCAAGAGGTTGATCCATATTGGTAATGAAAGCTGCCATATCTTTGCCTTCATATTTTCCAATATCAATCATTGTTTGTGCTAATTCTGCAGCCGTATCAGGGTTCTTCATAAAAGCACCACTTCCGCATTTCACATCTAAAATAATTCCGTCAGCGCCGGAAGCAAGTTTTTTTGACATAATCGAAGAAGCAATTAATGGGATTGATTCAACAGTTGATGTTACATCTCTTAGCGCATAAAGTTTTTTATCAGCAGGGGCTAAATCGCCAGTCGCACCAGCCATCGCAGCACCAACTTTATTCACTGCATCGATAAATTTATCGATTGAAAGACCTGTAACATATCCAGGAATTGATTCAAGTTTGTCGATTGTACCGCCAGTGAAGCCTAAACCTCTTCCAGAAAACTTAGCGACATTTTCACCGCAAGCAGCAGCAAGTGGTACGGTAACGATTGTAGCTTTATCGCCAACACCGCCTGTAGAATGCTTGTCAATTTTAATTCCATCGATTCCAGAAAGATCAATTATTTCACCAGAATTTGTCATATAACGAGTTAAAAGTGCAGTTTCTTCATAATCCATTCCAACGAAATAAATCGCCATAAGGAGAGCTGAGGCCTGATAATCAGGGATATCACCTGCTGTATATCCATTTACGAAATATTTAATTTCACTCTCATCGAGTTTATTTCCGCGTTGTTTTTTCTCTATTATTTCATACATTGTTACCATAATTTTTCTCCTAATTATTTTATTATTAAGTTTTAACTAGCAATTTTATCTAGTAAGTTTTCTGTAAACTGAGCGTTTTGGTCTAGCTGCTTCTTCGCCAAGTCTTTCGATTTTGTTAGCTTCATAATCTTCAAAGTTGCCTTCGAACCAGTACCAACTAGGCGTTCCAGTGGCTTCATCTTCGCCTTCATATGCTAAAATATGTGTAGCAATTCTGTCTAAGAACCATCTATCATGTGTGATCACAACAGCGCATCCAGGGAATTCCAAAAGTGCATTTTCTAGTGATCCTAAAGTCTCAACATCAAGGTCATTTGTAGGTTCATCGAGCAATAATAAATTACCACCTTGCTTTAATGTGAGCGCTAAATTCAAACGATTTCGCTCTCCACCCGAAAGTACTTTTGATGGCTTTTGTTGATCTGGGCCTTTAAAACCAAATGATGCTACATAAGCACGAGATGGAATTTCGACCTTATTTACGATTAAGAAATCTAATCCGTCAGACACAACTTCCCATAAATTTTTATTAGGATCTAGTCCACCTCTCCCCTGATCTACATAAGATATTTTAACAGTTTCTCCAACTTTTAATTCACCAGAATTTAGTTCTTCAAGCCCTACAATACTTTTGAAAAGTGTTGACTTTCCAACACCATTTGGACCTATCACACCTACGATTCCATTAGGTGGAAGTGAGAAACTCAAATCTTTAAATAGAACACGATCGCCAAAAGATTTTGTTAATCCATCAGCTTCCAAAACTACATTTCCAAGACGTGGTCCTGGTGGAATTTGAATTTCTTCAAAGTCTAATTTCTTAGTTTTTTCTGCTTCAAGTGCCATTTTCTCATAAGCCTCTAGACGTGCTTTTGACTTAGCTCGGCGACCCTTTGGATTAGTTCTAACCCAATCTAATTCGTTTCTTAGACGGCGCGCAAGTTTGGCATCTTTTTTACCTTGTACTTCAAGACGCTGAGATTTTGTCTCAAGATAAGTTGTATAATTACCCTCATAAGGATAAAGCTGACCGCGGTCAACTTCACATATCCATTCAGCTACATGATCAAGAAAATATCTATCATGTGTTACGGCAAGTACGGCACCCGTATATTTAGATAAATGTTGTTCAAGCCAAGCAATACTTTCTGCATCCAAATGGTTAGTAGGCTCATCTAAGAGCAACAAATCTGGCGCTTCTAGAAGCAATTTACAAAGTGCCACGCGGCGACGTTCTCCTCCTGAAAGATGTACCACAGGCTCATCATTTGGAGGTAGCTGAAGGGCGGCAGCAGCTAGTTCAAGCTGAGCTGAAATATCCCAGCCATTATTATTATCAAGATATTCTTGGAGCTCACCCATTTCGGCAAGTAGCGTATCAAAATCAGCATCAGGATCTGTCATTTTTTCAGAAATCTCATTGTATTTTGCAACTTTATCAAGCACTTCTTTGAACGCAAGTTCAAGATTTCCCATCACTGTCAAATCATCATCTAATGGAGGCTCTTGCATCAAAATTCCAACAGTATAGCCTGGAGTAAGGTCTGCTGTACCATTTGTTACATTATCTAAACCTGCCATAATTTTTAGAATTGTAGATTTACCAGCGCCATTAGGACCAACGACACCAATTTTTGCACCTGGGAAAAACGATAGTGAAACGTTATCTAGGATAACTTTTGTGCCAACAGTTTTGCGTGCTTCATGCATTTGATAGATATATTCTGCCATATAACCTCTTTTATAAATATTATATGTATAATTATAACATGACAAAGAGAACTAGAGCAATATTTGGCAAAATTAATCTTGCAGAGACTGAAGAATATATTGAGAGAAATCTTGATTCTACTCAGAACCCTGATGATTACTACAAAAACCGTAAAGTTTTACCTTCATATACCTTTTCTGATTTAATGGGAAATTATATTAGTATGGAAATTTTTATGTGCATTTTTATCACAATTATTTGTACAACAATATTAATTAAACCATTAAATAGCGCGCTTACTCAATACACAAATGTGAAAACTTTAAAAATGCAAAATGCAGAACTTCAAAATCGTTTAGAGATGAAAAAAGCTGAAATTGATAAATGGAATGATGAGGAATATGTGATTTCAAAAGCTCGCGAAAAGCTACATTATATTCTTCCTGGCGAGCAATCTGTGATTGTAAAACAAAAAGATTTAACCGGATATGGTCTTACAACTGATGAAGATATTTCAAAATTTCTAAATGCAGAAATTTCGGCATCGGCGTTTGAGGCTGAAGATATTGATCTAGAAGAACTTGGAATTCTTACTGACACGCTTACTTTTAATGAACTAATTGAGATATCAAAAGTATATGGCGCTGATAAAGTTATTACGATTTTAGACAATACAACAAAAACTACAAATAATATTGACAATCTAATTGGTCAACCTTGGTATCTTACAATTATTGATTCATTTAAATAAGCTACAAATATGTTTGAAGATCCTACTGATAATGACATTTTCGTAATTCGCAAAATGCTTGGGCGTCCGCCTAGAGGTCTGCTAAAAATCGCTGGTCGATGCAAATGTGGCAATCCGATTATTGCAATTGTGACTCATACGCTTGACGATGGAACTCCATTTCCAACTACTTTTTATTTGGTTTTACCAGCCCTAGTTAAGGCAGTATCCACTCTTGAAGCTGAGCATTATATGGAGGAAATGAACGATCATATTTTAGATTACGATTTAGAAACTGCACATAAAAACTACATTGAAAGTCGAATTCAAATTTGCAAAAATACTGACAATCCTCATTTGGAAAATATATCGGCAGGAGGAATGCCTACTCATATTAAATGTTTGCATTCATTAATTGGACAAACTGTTGCATGTGGAAAAGGCGCAAATTTAGCTGGCGACGAAGTTATGTCAAAATTAAATGAACTCAAAATGTGGAGTTTTGAAAAATGCTCGTGTAAAATTAAATATGACGAGTGGGGAGATTAAAATGAACGATATAGAATCTATAAAAAAAGTTGCTGCGTTTGATTGTGGTACAAATACTATTAGACTTCTTATCGCTAATCAAATCACTCATTTAAATGGTACAAAAACTTTAGAATATCTTCACCCAAAATGGTCAAATATGAATCAACTCGGAATTGGAGTTGATAGTACTCATATGTTCGATGAGGCTGCACTTGAATTAACTTTCAAATATGAAAAAGAGTATGCTGCGTTTTTGCGTGAGTATAATGTACCGAATGAAAATTTGAAATTTATCGCAACATCTGCTTCTCGCGATGCACAAAATCATGATTTGTTTTTTGAAAAAACTTTGGATATATTAGGTGTGAAACCTACTGTGATTTCGGGCGAAACTGAAGCGTCATTTTCTTATTTAGGTGCTACATATTGTAGCAATGGATCTAAATCAACCGGTGTAGATTCTCCAATTGCAGGCATTGATTTGCATAATTTAGTGATTGATTTAGGAGGCGGTTCTACTGAATTTGTTAAAGGAAAAAATCTTGATTTAATTGATTCTTTCTCAGCAGATATGGGCAGTGTAAGGCTTACTGAAAAATATTTTTCCGGCGTGCTTATTGGTGAGCATATTCCTTTGTCAGCAATAAATGATGCCGAGATAGAAGTAAAAGAATGGATTAAAAAAGTTACTTCAAAAATTGATTTGTCTGATATTAATAATATTTATGGACTTGCCGGTACTATAACTTCCATCACTGCATACGCACTCAGATTAGAAAAATATGATCCGGAAATTGTTGGAAATGCACAGCTGAGTTTTGATGAAATTTATGAGGCATGCAATCTATTAATTGGTTCTACTGAATCTGAATTATATGATCAGACAATACTACTTCCAAAACGTGTACCTGTGATTAGAGCAGGTGCTTTGATATTTAAAACAATCATTTCTGAACTTAGTAAAATTGTCAAAACTGATAATATTATAGTAAGTGAAAATGACATTCTTGATGGAATTGCACTTTCAATATAGATTTCTATGAATAAAATAGGCGATAATGTAGGCGGGTACACTTTACTCGAACATCTAGGTGCGGGCGGTAGCGGAGATGTATTTAAGGCATCAGATGAGGGCGGAGATTTATTCGCATTAAAACTTTTTACAACTAGTGATGATTATGAAATTCGTGAAAGAGTTAAACGCGAAGTAAATATTTTGAGATCCGCGAATCATCCAAATGTCGTATCTGTTGAGGATTTTGAACTAGATTCTGAAATATGTTTTTTGGTTTATGAACTTCTTACAGGACCAAATTTACA
>JAISKS010000048.1 GCA_031260825.1 Bifidobacteriaceae bacterium | reverse complement strand
AGTTTCATATGAAACTTCATCAGGAAATTCAATTTGACATTCTGGATTAAGAGGTTTCTTATTCCAAAAACTTTCAGTCCGTTTTGTTGCTAATACATAGGTATTCATTGCAATATCTCCTTTATTAAAAAACATTTCGATTAAAGAAAAATCAATAAAAAATAAAACTTTATACTTTTATATACAGTCGTTGTTAAAATAATAGATGTATCAAGAGTTTTTTTATTCTTGAATAATTCTAATAAAAAAAGAACTCCCGAAGGAGTTCTAAAATCTAACTTAATAATTCAAGCATTTTCATTGCTTCAGGAAGCCTTTTCCTTGCTACGATTACAAAAATTGCGATTATAGTTTATTATTTTAAGATGGTATAGCATAATATAGTTTAGGATCTACATCTCCCCCACCTACATATACTTCGAAATGTAGATGTGGTCCAGTTGAATCGCCTGTACTTCCAACAAAACCAATTAATTGACCCGCAGTTACTGTTTGTCCTGGTGATACAGCAAATCCATTTAAATGCTGATAACCAGTACCGTATCCGCTCCACTTGCCATCATGATCTATTACGATATAATTACCTCTACCTGAAACATATGAAGTCGATCTGACAACTCCTGACTCAGCGGCATAGATTGGTGTGTTCATAGGAGCTGCAATATCTTCTCCGTGATGAAATCTTTGCTCATGCCATATTGGATGAAATCTCCATCCATAAGCACTTCCACACTTATATACACTTGATACAGGATACCATAGTTTACCATCAACAGTAGGGGCTACGGCGCTACCACCACCTACCGTTGTGCTTGAAGAACTTCCTTGACCGTTAGTTACTGTTTTTGTTCGGGAGATATAAAAACCTTTTAATTGCATTTTTACAGTAGGTCTCACATCTTCTTCGCTCCAAACTGTTTCATAATGTCTTTCAGATTGTTCTTTTATTATGTCATTAATCTTTGCGTCTTCAGTAAAAGTATCATAGAAGAATTGTTTTTGTTCATCTGTATAAACCTTATCAAAGTCTTTATCTTTGAATTCTTTGAAGCTAATCTTAGGTTTTATGTATTTTTCTCCAGTTGATTCATCTGTAAAAACAATACTGCCATCCGCGCCATTCTTTTCATACGTGACATCATAATAACCACCCGCGCTTTTACCTAGTTTTTTAGTAAATCCCTTCATTCCGTCATCACCAAAAAGATCGATTTTTTTTAAAATATTATGTTTTATATTTTTGCCTACAGTAGTTATTGTGCCCCAAGCTTTTTCATACCATGCCTTATCATCATCTGACATTTCATCAACTGTTTTTAAAGTACTTTGCATCAATTGTTGTTCTTTTACGGAATATGCAGCCATAATATATTCTATATCAGCAAGATCAACTGTAAATGTACTAAGTTTGAGCCCATATTCAGCTTTATTTGTAGTGATAATCATATTGCTAGAACCACCACCATCACTTCTGCCACCAGGTGCATCTCCTTCAATTTGACTTATTCCAATGATCTTACCAGGAAATATATTATTTAACCCTGTTGAAGGTCCACGTCCTGTCCACGTATGAAATTCTACTACGGAGTTCATACCACCTACAACTGTATATTTGTGAGTAGGATCTGTATGTGCATCAGATTTTAGATCACCTACTAGTACAGTATAGCTATATGTTGAGCCATCGTTTTTTTTCATAGTAATTTTATATCTATTTCGACCGATTGCAGCATTATCATTTGATTGATAATATGAGCCAAGGGCAACGATATAATCTTTATCGCACATCATTAAATTATTTTCGCCTTGATATACCTTTTTCTCTGGCAAAAGATTATTAGCAAGCTTATAACCACGCCCACCTGTCCAAAGGCTATATTTGTAGTTCTCTTGACGCATTGCAGCCATCCAGAGCCCTACAGAGTTTGGAGAGTCTAATACAGATTGTGGTGGTAGTTCCATAGGTGTTTCTGTAGATGTCGGTATAAGTGGCGCAGTATCGGTCGAAGAAGGAACAGTTGGTAAGGTTGTAGCTATTGGTGGTATGAATGACGGAGCGGCTCTATTAAGCGTGTTTACTGCATTTATACTAGATTCAATTGATGCTTTATTTGTCTTTCCTGTTACTAAACCATTCTTTGCGCCTGCATTAGGATTGGCTGAGTTGATATCTTTAGATGTTGTCGTACTGGTTTCTTCGGTACTTGTAGCATTTGGATTAATCGCAGAAGATGATGTTACTTTCGTACCTAAAACAAATGGTGTACCTGAAGCGTCTATTTCGCCAGAACTATCATCTTGGATATGTTCTATTGTTGTTGGTACATCTACACCTTCATCTTCAGCTTTTTTTATTATCTCTTTTGCGATGTCTTCCTTATCTTCAGCAAGATATTTAGCAATATCTTCTGCTAGGTCTTCTTCTCTTTTTAGCATATCTTTTTTTATAGTTTCTTCATCTTGATCAAAGTATGATTCCGTTCTTTCTTCAACAGCTTTTACAGGATCTACTAAATCATTAAGATGCCATGCTGTATTCCAAATGACATTTGGCAAAATAGTAATAAATAATATTATGAGAATTATAGGTGATAATAGAAGTATTAGTGCATAAACAGGCTTCATAACCTTTTTTATTTCTTTATCTTCTTCATCGTCATTATTATTTCTTGGACCTTTCATTGTATCATTAATATCTTTAATATCTTTAATTTTTTTTAGTTGATCTTTAGAAGTGCCCTTTTTATTAGTAGAATTATTGTTATTAGTTGATTCGCTTGTATTTTTACTTGAGTGATCGTTTTTTAATCCCTCATTCATCTCTGCGGATTTACTACCGCCCAGTGTACCACCACCAGCAGCTCCACCACCACCAGCAGCTCCACCACCAGCGGCAGCTCCACCACCAGCAGCAGCTCCACCACCAGCAGCAGCTCCACCACCAGCGGCAGCTCCACCACCAGCGGCAGCAACAGCCGCTGGTGGGCAATAAACAAATCCAAAGTCTAGCTCATTTATTTCTTCCGTTGATGTAGTTGTAATATATGTATCAGTGTTAATGCTGAATGATAAATTGCTCCTACTTTTCACAATAAAAAATAAAAAAGACATTAATAATATAATCATTATAAAAAATAGATTTGCTGTTAAATTTTCCATAAGATACTCCTTTTAATTGCATAAAGGCTACTTATTGTAGCCTTTATTTTGTTTAATATCATATTAAGATTTTTTCATATTTCTATGCATATCACGTGCCGTATGTTTTACTGAAATAGGTTCAACACCTGCAGTTCTATCCACTCCAACAACAGTATTTTGGTTATTTGCTCCAATAAGGTTATTTTTAATATTGTCATACATTGGCGAGGATTGTGATACATGAAGGATTCCGTTCCCCGCAGCATCAGCACCTTCTCTGATTGAGCCATTTTTTATAGAATCACTATAAGCAGATGCGTTATCTCTTAATACCGAGCTTTTGAGATCAGCTGTGTTAATTGTTATACCATTATTACCATCCGCAGTCGAGAATTGTGCGTAAGGAACGTTATTTGCATTTTTAGAGAGTTCTGCGTTTGAAATATTTCCATATCCATTACCAAATGTACTTGCAAAATTATTTGCATTTACATTTTTATTTGCATCCATCCCGTTTAAACTTACAATCTGTAACCCTGACGCTTTATCTATTTTACTATCGCCTGTTTCAAATGTTTGTGGTGCATACGCACTTGTATTTAGGAATTTTCCAGATGATATTTGATACCTATCACCATTTGGTGTTGTAGCTATATAAGCTCCTGATGCAGGATAATCTGAACCACTACTAGCCAAACTAGGTGAATGGATCGTTGTTCCAGAACCCAAAATTGGATGCGAGTGATTCTCTAGAGCTTTTTGTATATTAGGTTTATTTGCGACATTTTGTGACTGTGAATATCGATTATTTTGGTTATTCTGGCTATTTATTTTTTGACCAGATGTTTTTGCGTTTCCATTCCCGCTTTTCTGACCTTGTGATTGACTGTTATGGTTTGATGCATTATTAAGCACGTTTGGTGAACTATTAGATGAAGCATTAGAATTTTGATAATTATTATTTGTCTGATTACCAGCCGTTGAATCATATGTATTACCTGATGTTGTATTATCTTGATCAGAGTTAGGCGAACCAAAGTAATCAGCACCAAATCCGTCAGAATAAACGCTATCATCCGATGTATTATTAGTACCGCTTTCATTACTACTATCACCATTATTATCGAATCTATTATCAAATGCTTCCATACCGCAGTAATCAGCATATTCACTGCCTGCTGTTGTCAAACATCCATCTGTACCATCATTAGATGTAATACCTGCAACACCTTTACCGATATGAGCATCCATATTAGATCTATTAAGTTTATCACTACCTAATTGTAATGCTGAACCATCATCGTATTTAGCAGTAAATAATCCACTATCTTTATCATAGCTAGATCCTTCTTTAAACAAAGATGGATCTAAATTTCCAGTATTTTTACCTTCTGTTGCTTGTTCCATATTTTTAGCAAAGTCTTTACCTCCATCAGAACCTACATCAGCAGGATTTTTCCCTTTGAATGGATCACCAAAAAGTGAGTCTATAAGATTACCTGCCATCATACCAAGAAAACCTTTTTCGCCGCCAAGCATACTTGTGACAAAACTACGGACTCCGCGCATCGCTGGAGATAATCCTCCTGGTTGGGTAGTACCTTTATTTGCAGTATCACCCCCATCTTTTTCGCCAGCAGTAGCACCAGATGCTTTTCCAGCAGCATTGTTTATTCCACGAGCCAAATTACCAATTTGTTGCGCTGCGATAAGTATTGCCGCTCCTGCTCCTTGTTGTTTACCTGTACTAGCAGTCGACATACCCAACCCTTTTAGATATTCGTCCATATGTTGCCCAACTTTTAACCACCCCAAAATCATAAGCGTAGCAAATACGTAATCCATTAATCCACCGGTAAAAGTCATGCCAGGTTCTGTAAATGAAGCAGAAGTCATAGCCCAATAAAATCCGGAAACAAAAACAACGTTAAGCATTAATAAAAGAAATTCGGTAACTATCATGCTAAGAAATTTGGAGTAAGATGATGCGGTTTCGCTACTCGCCAGAAGACCACCTGCTATTGGTGATAAATAATATAAAACTCCACCAACTATATATCGTTCGACTATTTCTGCTAACAACTTTGTCATTTCGCAAAGCACTTTGAATTGGCATACTAAAATGATTATTCCTGCAATAATCGCAGCAATAGTACCAGGTATTTCTAATTCGACATCATTTGCTGCAAATTCTGGAATCTTTTTTAAGACTAAATGGCCTACAGCTTTTGCAATAGTACCTTCTCCCATAATGTCTGTAGATATACTTAGAAACATTCCATAAATTCGATTAAATATTGCCATAACTTCACGGAATATTGCATAGCTACCGATCGTTGCAAATATAGATAAGGCATACCAACCAATTGCTCCTAAAGGATTGCTTTTTTCGTCATAGGTCATTACTCTATACATTTTGAGTATAAAAATAAAGAATCCTAAAACCAATCCTGCAACACAAAATGCTAAACTAAATTTTTCTAATGCTGTACCAAATACTCTATAAAACATACTACTTTTTTGACCATAATCAATATGTATATTTTGAAGAAAACTGTTACTAAAAATAGA
Source organism: Bifidobacteriaceae bacterium (assembly GCA_031260825.1). Classification (GTDB taxonomy): domain Bacteria; phylum Actinomycetota; class Actinomycetes; order Actinomycetales; family Bifidobacteriaceae; genus JAISKS01. Next base: position 2,103 of record JAISKS010000048.1, on the reverse strand, counting down.
AAAAATTCCAGCTATTACAATATTAAAAAAATCAACCAGAGCTTTAATTATCCAACTTACTATCATAATATTATTTAGAGACTCTAATTATTTAAGCCTCTACTCCTTTCTCGCGCTAAAAATACATCTTATACATTTATATACAGTCTTTTAAGTAAAAAAAACTAGCACATTTAAACGTTTGTTATAAAGATGCTAGTTTTTATAAATTTTGTGTCAAACAACTTTTCTTGTTCCAATTCTTGGTGAACGTTAAAAGGTATGAAATGCATTGAATACACCGCAAACGCTGCATATCTAGTGCTTCCCCCAACTTACTAAATTGTTTAAAATTCCATACAATCAACTAGTGTCTAACCTTCAAAGGGGTTAATTACAGACACCCCACGTCAAATTGTTAAACACCCCTTAGATAACCAATACTTTTTAAACTCAAATTCAAATGATGCAACACTAAATAAAAAGGGATTTCTTAGCTCTACTCGCTTAGAAATCCCTTTGTTACACTACTTTCAGCTTATTAAATTGTATCAATTTAAGGAAGATTATTTCAATTAAATATTCTCTTCCAAAATATTTAACCTTGCCGCTGAAAGTTGAACAAGGGTTCAACGAAGCCATTAGGCTTTAGGCTAATGGTCTTTCAGCGAAACTTCACTTACTTAGGCTATTTAACCTATAGCTGGTTTTGCAAAAGATAATGTGTTTGAACCAAACAATGTTTTTGCAAGTGTTGATGAAATCAATCCAATTGATACAATTACAATATACGCGACAATTATTCTTCGAATATTTTTTCCAAAATCTTTATCTTTTGTAATAAGGCCCTGCCATAAAGCAGTCCATGCGACAATTATTACTGCTAAAATTGTAGAAAATTGTAATATATTAGTACCTGTTGTACCAAGAGCCGATTCCACTTTTGAAAATACATTATCAGCAGTAGCTTCTCCTAGTTTCATAGGAGCAGTACTATAAGCATATATATTAATCGGGGATATAACGATAAAAAGACTAGACAATATGGCGGCTAGAGATATATTTTTAATTTTATATTTTTTATACATAAGTAGCCTCCTAAAGAAAATATGTATTTCGCAATCTCGTTATGCGATTAATTTGATTGCGAAACACATATTAAATTAATCGTTCTATATTTGTAGTTTTCGTGCTATTGACAACTCCCCATGCCTAAAGGCAGGGAATTCTTGGTTCGACGTCCGCTACTATCGAAAAGCCGATAGTCTTACATAAACTCCCCAAGCGTGGATTCCCGTGTGTCCCACGGTAATTTAGGTTTGTTAGCTATCGAATGGTTGACACATCCGATATATGTTGCTACATAACGCAATGCGATATGTAGCAACATCACGTGTTTTTATATCTTATAGATTGTACTTTAGAGCACCAGTTCCATAGAATATATTTTTAACAGTAGTTATAATTAGTTCAGCTCCAATAAGTACAAGGAATGCAATGATAAGATTCCTTATATTTCTGCCAAAATCCTTGTCTTTTGTGATAAGACCTTGCCAGAACGCTGTCCATGCAACAACAACGACTGCAGCAATAATCGAAATACCAAGAAGATTGTTGGCAATTGTTGTGCCTGCTAATTTCAATCTACTCCAAACATCGTCAGCAGCAAATGTTGCTATTGGTAATGCTGTAGTAACCAATCCGGTTGCTGCTACAGCGACTGTTCCGCGCTTTGTAGCTACATTTTCACGAACCGTAGTGAACTTTTGCTTTAGTGTACTAGTAAACATAATATTTTTCTCCTTTATTTATTTACCACAAGATAAGATGACATACTTCATCCTACTTTTATATACAGTTGCCACTAAAAAAATAATTTAGTAGGTTAGCGTCATTTATTTCGTCAAGGATCATAATTTCTATACATAATAAGTAGCCTCCTAAAATACATCAAGTCCGAATTGATATCAGATTTTGATAATTTTTTTTACAAAATCCTTATATTTATATATACAGACGTTGTTAAAATTTTTGTAATCGTAGCAAGGAAACACCTTCCTTTAGGTGGGTGATGAATTGCGTTCTATCAGAACATTTGTTCTTGATATACAGTAATATATAATA
>JAISKS010000091.1 GCA_031260825.1 Bifidobacteriaceae bacterium | reverse complement strand
TTCAACATCTGCTGCAACTTCATTTATTTTGTCTGCGATTTGTTCATTTGAATATGTTGAAATATCATAGCTCAAAAATTTTGAACCTGGTAATGCATGAGATTTAAAATAGAAAAATTCAGCTGTGAAAGTTGCTAAAATAATGATTATTATTGCAATGGAAATTACAAATGGTTTTTTTGATTTTTTTGTTACGGATTTAGAGTCGGACTCTTCAGGAGAATCGCTAGGATAGTTAGAATCGTCTTCTTCTTCGGGTGTTTTGTCTTCAGGAGAATCGTTAGGATGTTCTTCTTCGTCTTCTTCAGGTGTTTCGTCTACGGTAGATTCTTCAGTGGATTCCTCAGGCTCTATATCCTCAGACTGTACCACTTCATCAGCCTCTACAATCTCCTCAGACTGTACCTCTTCAAAATCCTCAACAACCTCAGGCTCTACGTCCTCAGACTGTACCACTTCATCAGCCTCAACAGCCTCTTCTTCAACAGGCTCAGTTTCCTCAGACTGTACCTCTTCAGAAACATCCTCTTCCGATGACTTCTTTTCAGCCTTTTTTAGATTTATCGAAGCTGTATGCGCCTCAATTTCTTTTGAAGTAGGCAGTGGCAAATCCGCTATCAAATCATCCACATTAGATGATTTTAGGCTTGACTTTTTTTTGACCACAAACGTCTAATCCAACAAAATCTGTAACAAAGAAAAATTAGTCTACAACGCCGTATAAACGGTCGCCTGCATCGCCAAGACCAGGTACGATATAACCATTTTCATTAAGTTTTTCGTCCACTCCGGCAACAACAACTGTCAAATCAATTGAATCTCCAAATTCTTCAGAAACGCGTTTTAATCCTTCAGGAGCAGCAAGTAAATTAACTGAAACAATAGTCTTCGCACCAAGTTCTTTTAAGAAATTTATCGCAGCAATTGTTGAACCGCCTGTAGCAAGCATTGGGTCTAATAAAAATACAGTTCTTCCTACAAGAGATTTTGGAAGACGGTTTGCATATGTTTCGATTTCTAAAGTATCTTCATCGCGACGCATTCCTAAAAATCCGATTTCAGCAGTTGGAAGCACTTGGCTCATACCTTGAAGTAGTCCTAATCCGGCGCGTAAAATTGGAACAATCACAGGAGTTGGAGTAGATTTAAGAACAGTACCCATTGTTTTTTGAATAGGTGTAGTGATTTCAATTTGCTCAGTTTCGACATCTCTAGTAGCTTCAAAAGCAAGTAAATATACTAATTCATCAACTAATGCACGAAACTTTGGAGAGTCAGTGTTGACATCTCTAAGCATTGTAAGTTTATGTTTAACTAATGGATGTGATACAATTATTTCTTTCATTTTTATTCCTAACAATACCTGGAATCACACAGAAAAACCTATGTAGGTACTATACAAATTATAGCATAGTACCTACATAATTTAGAGATTTAGTCTAATATTTTTGTACCTTTAGTGATTACAGTAATGCCAGATTCTGTCACATGTAGTCCGCGTTCACGGTCTCTATCATGATCGACACCGATTTGTACACCTTCGCCGATCTCAACATTCTTATCTAATACAGCGCGTTTTACAACTGCATGTTGACCAATTACACAACTATTTAAGATAATTGATTCTTCAACTCTTGCATATGAGTGAACTTTTACGCAAGTTGATAGGATTGATTTATTAACAGAACCACCAGAAATAATTGTACCTTCTGAGATGATTGAATCAACAGCTGTACCAACACGATTTGGATCGTCTTTACCACCATGCACGAATTTTGCAGGAGGAAGATGATTAGCAGCATTGATTAATGGCCATTCCATATTATAAAGATTGAAAACTGGGTTCATTGAAATAAGATCCATATTTGCCTCATAATATGAGTCGATTGAACCTACATCTCTCCAATATCCACGGTCACGATCTAATGCACCGCGTACTTGATTTTGTGAGAAATCATAATAACCTGCTTGACCTCTTGATACGAAATATGGTACAGCATCTCCACCCATATCATGTGCTGAATTCTCATTTTGAGCATCTAGTTTTAAGAATTCTACGAATGCATCAGTGTTTGCAATATAATTACCCATTGAGCAAAGAGCCTCACCTGGATTATCTGGTACAGCTCTTGGATTCTCTGGTTTTTCAACAAAACGCTCAATACGAGTTGGATTATTTGGATCGATTTCGATAACACCAAATTCAGATGCTAAATCGATTCTTTGACGAATACCAGCTACAGAAAATTCTGCGCCAGATGCAATATGAGATTCAACTAATTGTGAGAAATCCATACGATAAACATGGTCAGCACCAACAACGATAATGATGTCTGGTTGCTCATCTTCAATAATATGCATGCATTGATAAATAGCATCTGCAGATCCCATATACCAATTAGAACCAGTACGTTGCTGAGCAGGCACAGGTGTAATAAAATCTTTTAATGCAGAATTTAACTGCCAAGTTTGTGAGATATGTTTATTAAGTGAATGTGATTTATATTGTGAAAGTACAATAATTGATAGAAGTCCTGAATTCACAAGATTTGAAATAGGAAAATCGATTAAGCGATATACTCCACCAAAAGGTACGGCAGGTTTCGCACGATCTCTGGTAAGCGGCATCATGCGTTTGCCCTCTCCACCAGCTAGAATAATTGATAATACTTTTGGATTTGTATTAGACATAATAACTCCTAAAATTAAATTTTATATTATTAGTATATACCCATAATCTTAAAAAGTATTTATTTTTACATAAATTTTTTTTTAAATGAAAAACAGTTTAATCAGCGAATTTATATAAAATCCGTACCATAGAAATATCAAATTTTTTATTAAATAAAAAACAGTTTAATCAGCGAATTTTTTATAAAATACGTTGCATGGATTCTTCGAATTTTTTACAAATAAAACCCCTGAATTCCCAAAAAAAATTTAGGAATCCAGGGGGTTCGGGGAAAATTAATTAAGCTCCGAATTTTTCAATAAGTTCTTTATTATTTCTTTCTAGATCTTCAATGCCACCGATATTAATGAATGCTTCCTCAACGAAATCATCATATTTACCATTACATAGATTATCAAATGCTTCAACAGTTTCAGCGATAGGCACAGTAGAACCTGGGCGTCCTGTAAATTTCTCAGCAACATAGAAGTTTTGAGATAAGAATTTCTCAATCTTTCTAGCGCGCTTTACAAGTACCTGCTCATCCTCAGAAAGCTCATCAATACCAATAAGTGTGATAATATCTTGTAGCTCTTTATTTCTCTGAAGAATAGCCTTAACTTGAGAAGCAACATCAGCATGTTTTTTACCAACATATTGTGCGTCCAAAATACGACTTGATGATGATAATGGGTCTACGCAAGGATAAATACCTTTTGCAGCGATATCACGATTAAGCTCTGTTGTAGCATCAAGATGCGCGAAAGTTGTAGCAGGAGCTGGGTCAGTATAGTCGTCAGCAGGCACATAAATAGCCTGTAGCGATGTGATTGAGTGACCTTTTGTAGAAGTGATTCTCTCCTGTAATTGTCCCATTTCGTCAGCCAAGTTAGGTTGATAACCCACAGCTGAA
>JAISKS010000090.1 GCA_031260825.1 Bifidobacteriaceae bacterium | reverse complement strand
CGTACAAGGACAAAAGGCAGCAGGCGTTGTATTTATGCGCCCTGCAGCACCTGGTACTGGTGTGATTGCTGGTGGTCCAGTTCGTGCTGTACTAGAATGCGTTGGTATCCATGATATCTTAACTAAATCAATGGGATCTGCAAATGCGATTAACATTGTACATGCTACAATCGACGGTTTAAAACAACTTGAAGATCCAGAGAGCATTGCAATTCGCCGTGGAAAAACTGTTGAAGAAGTTGCTCCAGCTGGTATGCTTAAAGGCATGAAAGCTAATGAGGCAAAAGCTCTTGCAGATAAAAAAGCTGAGCAAGAAGCTAATGCTGAAGAAGTTTCTAAAGACGATGCTCCAGAAGCTCCTAAAAAAGCTCCTGCTAAAAAAGCACCTGCTAAAAAAGAAGAAGCTGCTAAAGAGGTACCTGTAGAGGCTCCAGTTGAAAATACTGAAGCACCTGCTGAGGCTCCAGCTGAAAACGCTGAAGAAGCTAAATAATAAGGAGAGTAAAAAATGGCTAAGCAATTAAAAGTTACTCAAGTAAAATCTAAAATTGGTCGTATCCAAAAACAACATGATAATCTACGTTCACTTGGACTAAAAAAGATTCATCAAACTGTAGTTGTTGAAGATAATCCAATCACTAGAGGATATATAAATAAAGTTTCACATTTAGTAACTGTGGAAGAAGTAAAATAATTACTAATTAATTAGGAGAAATTAAAATGGTAGAATCAAAGACAAAAAGTGCGAGTGGAAGTAAAACTTCTGCGACTAAAACTACTAAAAAATCTGATGAAAAAGAGACGATTCTTCGTCTTCATCACCTTAAACCAGCTAAAGGCGCTGTAAAAGAGCGTACACGCGTTGGTCGTGGTGAGGCTTCAAAAGGTAAAACTTCTGGACGTGGTACTAAAGGTACAAAGGCACGTTATCAGGTTCCACAGAGATTTGAAGGTGGTCAAATGCCACTTCATATGCGTCTTCCAAAAGTACGTGGATTCAGAAATATTAATCATATTGAATATCAAGTGGTTAATTTAGATGCAATCTCAAAAGCTTTCAAAGATGGATCTAAAGTAGATATCGCTGCTTTAGTTGAAAAAGGTCTAGTTCGTAAGAATCAACCTGTAAAACTTCTTGCTAATGGTGAAATCACTGGAAAATATACAATTTCTGTTGATAAAGCATCTGCTACAGCAATCTCTAAAGTTGAAGCCAAAGGTGGATCTGTTGAAGTTCTTATCGTAACTCCAAATGAAGATAAACCAGCTAAAAAAGCTCCTGCTAAAGCTCCTGCAAAAGTAGAGGCTCCAGCTGAAGCTCCTGCTGATACAACAGAGGCAGCTGAGTAATAACTCTAAGTTTTTTTTATCTATTATATGCCTTTTCGTTTTAAAAGGTGTATAATAGATATTGAATTTAATAATAAAATTTTAATAAAAGGAAATATATGTTTTCAGGATTGATACAAGCTTTTAAGACTGCGGATCTTAGAAATAAGATTTTCTTCACATTATTCATTATCGTACTATTTCGTATAGGCTCATTTTTACCTACACCTGGCGTTGATTATAACGCTGTTGCGATTTGTACAAAAGCTACTCAGTCAAATGATATGCTTTCATTAGTTAATATTTTCTCAGGTGGTGCACTGCTTAATGTATCAGTGTTTGCACTTGGTATTATGCCTTATATTACCTCGTCAATTGTTGTTCAACTTCTTCGAGTTGTTGTACCACATTTTGCAAATCTTCATAAAGAAGGTCAACAAGGACAGGCTACGCTTACTCAATACACACGTTATTTAACTATCGGTTTAGCTGTTCTTCAATCAACAACAATTATCACAACTGCTAGAACTGGTGCGCTTTTCGGTGGTACATGTAATGCAGCAGTTATCCCAGATGAGACAATCCCTACTTTACTTATTATGATCACAATTATGACTGCTGGTACAGCAATGATAATGTTTTTAGGTGAGCAAATCACAGCTAAAGGTGTAGGAAACGGAATGTCAATTCTTATTTTCTCATCAATCTGCTCAAACTTCCTTCCTAACCTTTGGTCAATCGCTACAGGTTCTGCAGGATTCTCAAAATTCTTAATCGTTATTTTCGCAATCTTAGTGATTATCACAATCATCTGCTTTATGGAAAATGCGCAAAGACGTATACCAGTTCAATATGGTTCTAAAAAAGTTGGATCTCGCACTGTTGGGGGAGGATCTTCTTATCTTCCACTTAAGATTAATATGTCAGGTGTTATTCCAATCATCTTTGCATCATCATTCTTAGCAGCACCTTCGCTACTTCTACAATTCGCTGATCAAACATCACCTATTGTACAGTGGATCACTGCTAATATCACATCACAAACTGCTGTGCTTCATTTAACTTTATATGCAATTCTTATTTTCTTCTTCTGCTTCTTATATACATCAATTACTTATGATGTTGGTGAAGTTGCTGAAAATCTAAGAAATTCAGGTGGTTTCATCACTGGTAAACGCGCTGGTTCTGCAACTGCTATATATCTAAAATATGTGATTAACCGTATTAATACTGTTGGTGCGATTTATTTAACAATTATCGCAATGGTTCCTACACTTTTATTTATGGCAATCGGCGTATCTGCTAACCTTCCTTTTGGTGGTACAACTCTTCTAATTATTGTTGGTGTTGGACTTGATACAGTTAAGCAAATTAACTCTCAACTACAACAACATCATTATGATGGATTCTTAAAATATCACGGAAAAGTGTAACAAAATATATTTAACGAGGTGAATTATGAAACTTCTAATAATTGGACCACAAGGTGTCGGTAAAGGCACACAAGCAAAATTAATTTCTGAGAAATTTAATGCAGAGCATATTTCTACAGGAGATATTTTTCGTTATAATATTTCAAATGAAACTGAGCTTGGTTTAAAAATCAAATCAATTATTGAATCAGGAAATTTAGTTGATGATGAATTAACTTGCGAAATCGTTTTTGATAAATTAAGCTCTTTAGGAGATAGTTCATATATTTTAGACGGCTTCCCAAGAAATTTATCTCAAGCACAAAATCTAAATTCATATCTTAGTGATAATGATCAAAAATTAGATGTTGTAGTAGTTCTTGATGCTGATCGCTCAGTACTTATTGATAGAATTAATAAACGCGCTATTGAAGAAGGAAGATCTGATGATACACCTGAATCAATTAAACAACGTCTTAGTATTTATGATACACAAACAGCGCCTATAATTAACTATTATAATGATTTAGGGATTACTACTAATATTGATGGAGTTCAGACTGTAGAGAATGTTTTTGAAGATATTTCTCTAGTGCTAAATAGTTTTAACTAATTTTATTATGGGACAGGTATTAAAAACCTATGGCAAAAGATATATTAAATATCTGATATTTGCTTTTATATTACAATTATTTTCCGCAATTGGTTCACTTAGTTTACCAAGCATTAATGCCGATATTATCGATAAAGGTGTTGTTGTTGGTGATTTAGATTTCGTAATCAAAGATAGTGCAATAATGCTTACTATTTCAGCTATTCAGGTTTTTTGTAGCATAGGTGCTGTTTATTTTGGTTCTAAATTTGCTTTCTTAATCACTAAAGATTTGCGTAATGATTTTTATGAGAAAATCTGGACACTTAATTTATCTCAATATGATAAATTCGGACCATCAACACTTATTACACGCTGTACAAATGATATGACTCAAGTTCAAAATGTGATTTTCTTTTTAATCACTCTCGCTTCTACAGCTCCTTTTATGTTTATTTGTGGTCTATTTTTAGCTCTTCGCCAAGATGTACCACTTTCAATGATTATATTAATAATGATCCCTGTGATTGGTTTAGTTCTAGGATTTATTGGTGTTTTTATTATGAAATATTTCCAATTATTCCAAAAGAAATTAGACCAAATCAATCAAATTCTTGAAGAACAAATCATTGGTGTGAGAGTTGTTAGGGCTTTCGTAAAAGAAGATCAAGAGAAAGAAAAGTTTGCTGTTGTAAATAATGAAATCTATGATCTTAATATTGTAATTGGACGTACAATGACAATTCTGTTCCCTATATTTATGCTAATTGTTAATATGGCAATTTTAGCAATTATGTATTTTGGTGGAATGAGAGTTGATAATGGTCAAATGGAAATTGGTTCAATCACAGCTTTCATCAATTACGCAATGTATATTCTTATGAGTATACTTTTCGTTGCAATGATCTTTATTATGGTACCTCGTGCCAATGTTTCTGCAAAACGTATTAATGATGTTTTAAATATGAAAGATAAAGAAGTCATCGAAAAAACTTCAAAGAAAGATGTAGCTCCTAAAAAAGTAACTGTGAAATTTGATGATGTAACATTTAGATATTCTAAAAAATCAAATAATGTGCTTGAGAATATTTCTTTTGAATTAAAACCTGGTACAACAACTGCTGTGATTGGTTCTACAGGTTCTGGTAAATCTAGTATTGTAAATGTTTTAACTGGTTTATATAAAACAAATGATGGCCAAATCTTAATCGGAGATTCATCCAAAAAATCTGATATGAAACCTATTTCAGAATTCTCAAAACAACATATTTCTCAGCTTATTGCATGTGTACCACAAAAAGTTGTTTTATTTGAAGGTACAATTGAATCTAATTTAAAATTTGCAAATAAGAATGCTACTAAAAAACAAATGGATCAAGCATTGGAAGTTGCTACTGCAAAACATTTCTTAGAGGAACGTGCTGAAAAAGACGAAATTGATTTATATGATGTTGCAGTTGCACAAGGTGGAAATAATTTCTCTGGTGGACAAAAACAACGTCTATCTATTGCTCGTGCAATTTTAAAAGATACTCCTGTAATCGTTTTTGATGATTCATTATCTGCGCTTGATTATAAAACTGATAAAACAGTTCGTACTAATTTGACTAAAGTTGCTAAGGATAAAGCTGTGCTTATCATTGCTCAGCGCGTATCTACTGTGATGAATGCTGATCAAATTCTTGTAATTGATGATGGAAAAATCGTTGGAATTGGAAAGCATAAAGAGCTTCTAAAATCTAATAATGTATATTCTGAAATTGTGTCTTCACAATTAAAAGCTGAGGAGGTGGGTATTACAAATGCATAATAAAAAGAAACAACCTGCCGCTAAAGCAATGAATTTTGGACCTACTTTAAAGAGACTTATTGGCGATTTATGCGTGCAAAAATTCAAAGTATTTATCGTTCTTGTATTTTTAGTTGCTGCTGCTCTTTCAGCTTCTTATGCTCCAAAAGTATTAGGTCATGTGACTGATGTTTTATTTGAGGGTCTAATTTCTAAACAAATGACTGAGCAATTCTCTTCTAATTTACCTGCAGGCGTTACAATTGACGATATTAAACCAAAAGTATCTAATGATGAAGGATACTTAGATGTTGATAAACTACAGGAATTTATGGATCAAGCAAAATCTGGTGCTAATGCTTTGGGTGGTAGTACAGGTATGGCTGTGCAGTTTGATGAAAATGGAAATGTTATTACTGAGGGTTCTGCTGGGTCTTCTGCTGATGCTTCTGCTGGTACTGATTCTGGTTCACATGAGGCTTCTGCGGGCTCGGGTTCTAGCTCGGCTGAGGTTTATAAATCCGTTACTGCTACTGCACCAATTGACGGCTCTTCCAGTTCTGTAATTACTGATATACAAACTGGTACACCTCCGGATTCATCTGCTACTAATTCTTCCGCTACTGATGAAAATTCTTCAGATGATAGTATGCAAAATTTAGATCAAACAAAACAAATGCTTTCAAAGATGAATATCACATTAGGAGGAAGTTTAGATTATAATAAATTCCTAAAAATGATTGGTTGGGCTACACTTATTTATTTATTTGGATTTTTATCAAGATGGATCGCTGGCTGGATAACAGTAAGAATTGTAACAACAACTGTTCGCGATTTACGTATGAAAATCGAAGAGAAGATTTGGAAATTACCATTAAAATACTTTGATGGACAAACTCGCGGTGAGATTATGTCAAGGTTAATTAATGACCTCGATAATCTTAGTCAAATACTTTTCCAAGTGGCTGGTGACTTTATATTTATGGTATTAATGGTATCTTTAGTTATTGGAATGATGTTCTCATTATCAGTATCTATGACGCTTATTGCTCTTCTATCAATCCCTGCTTCGATGATTTTAATCGTAATTATTATGAAGAAATCTGGACCTCAATTTGCTCGTCAATGGAAAATGACAGGTTCACTTAATAGTTTGGTTGAAGAATCTTTCTCAGGTGTTTCACTTGTAAAAACTTATAATCAAGAACAAGAATTTATTGATAGATTCCATGAGCAAAATGATGAACTTTATGAAGCTACATTTAAGGCACAATTCCTATCTGGAATTATTATGCCTATAAACGTTTTCTTCACAAACTTTATGTATGCTTTAATCGCGTTTATCGGTGCTGTAAGAATTATTCATGGTCAATTATCTTTAGGTGATCTTCAATCATTTATTATGTATGTTCGTCAATATTCACAGCCAATTGGTCAGCTTTCTCAAATGGTAAATCAGATCCAATCTGGTGTAGCATCTGCTGAGCGTGTATATGAAATTTTAGATGAAGATGATGAACCTATGCAAGAGCATAATCCTGATTTAGAGTTTAATAAGAAAGCTGTAATAGATTTCAAAAATGTTAATTTTGGTTATACCGAAGATAAACCTTTAATTAAAGATTTCTCTTTATCAGTTCGTCCTGGAAAAACAATTGCAATTGTTGGTCATACAGGCGCTGGAAAAACAACTATTGTTAATTTATTAATGCGTTTCTATGATATTAATTCAGGAAAGATTTTAATTGATAATAAAGATACTGCCAATATTAATCGTCAAGATCTACGTGAACATATCGCTATGGTTCTTCAAGATCCTTGGATTTTCAAAGGTTCAATACGCGATAATATTATGTTTGGCTGCGTAAATCCAGAATCTGTAACAGAAAAACAATTCGAAAAAGCTTGTGAATCTGCTCATGTAAAAGAGTTTGCTAAAAAATTAAAACATGGATATGATACAATAATTGGCGGAGAAAATGATTCACTTTCTGCTGGTGAAAAACAGTTAATTGTTATTGCAAGAGCATTAATCGCTGATAGACAAATCTTGATTTTAGATGAAGCTACATCATCAGTTGATACTAGAACTGAACTACTAATTCAAAATGCTATGAATAAACTTTCAAAAGATCGTACATCATTTGTGATTGCACATCGTTTATCTACTATTCGTGAAGCTGATTTGATTATTGTAGTTGATGGTGGAAATATTATCGAACAAGGAAATCATAACGAACTTATCAAAGAAAAAGGGTATTATTATAATATATATAATAGTCAATTTGAGTAGGGGATAAGATGAAATTTATAATTTTTGGTTCTGGTCATGTTGGTTCAAATATAGCTAATACACTTGATGAAATCGGACATAATGTATCTATAATTGATTCAGATCCTTCATCATTTCGTAGACTTTCTTCTTCATTTTCTGGTGAGAGAATTGTCGGTGAAGGTTATAATTTAAAAACTCTAAAATCAGCTGGTATAGAAAAAGCTTATGGGTTTGTTGCTGTATCTAGCAATGATAATACTAATTTTGTGAGTGCTAGAATTGCAAAAGAACATTTTAATGTGAATCAAGTTGTAGCACAAGTTTATAATGATAAGTCAGAAAAATTAGTATCTCGTTTTGAAATAAAAACAGTATCATCTTTTGGTTGGACAGCTAATCAAGTACTAAATAGATTGATTACAACTGATGGAATAATTGATTATACTGATGATGCATATAGCGTATCACAACTTCAATTTTCTGTTGATTCAAATTTTTCGATAAAAACTGTATCGGATTTTGAACAAAAAACTAATGCTAAAATATCTTATATTGTTCGAAATGGACAACCTCATATTCATATTGATAAATCTAAAATTCTTGAAAACGACATTATTCATGTCACTTTACATAATGATGATATTGAAAAAGTAAAAAGAATGATTAATGTTTAGAGGTATTATATTATGCGTGTTTTAATTATTGGTTTAGGTTCTGTTGGAGAATCTATTGCTCATGATATTGATTCAAAAAAACATGATGTAATAGCGATTGAAAAGCAGATTGATAATTTTAAAGATTCTTTTCTTCCTGAGTCAAAAAAAGTTTTGGGGGATGGGTCGCTAATTTCTGTTCTTGAAAAAGTTGATGCTGCAAAATGTGATATTGCGATAATTGTTAGTGGATCCGATGATACAAATCTTGTAGCATCGATCGCTTGTAAATTAGTATTTGGAATTAGCAATGTTTATACTCGAGTAAATGATACTAAAAATGAGTGGCTTTTCGATGAAAGCTGGGGAGTGGATCATGCGATCTCTATTCCTACAGTTATTACAAAAACTATTGATGACGATATTTTGTCTAATATATAAAGGATTATAATATGTACTGGCTTTGCAAAATTATTGGAACTATCCCATTATTTATTTATTTTAGACCGAAGATCAAGGGTCTAATGAGCGTCCCCAAAGCACCTCTTATTTTTGCGTCAAATCATTTAAGCGTATTAGATTCTTTTGTACTTCCTCTTGTGTACTATCGCAAAATTTACTTCATTGGTAAGATGGAATATTTTAATGGGAAAGGATTTTCTGGCTGGTTTAAGAAGTTCTTTTTTACCTCAGTTGGCGTAACACCTGTTAATAGAGAAGGCGGAAGTAAAGCTCAAGGTGCATTAGAGCGAGGATTTGAAATTTTGCAAAGCAAGAAACCATTTGGGATTTATCCAGAAGGTACACGCTCGCCAGACGGTCGTTTATATAAAGGTCATACTGGAGTTGCGCGAGTTGCGTTTCGTGCAAATGTACCAGTTGTGCCTGTTGCTATGATTAATATGCGAAAAATACAGCTTCCTGGACAGTATTTCCCTCGTCCACATCGTCCTGGTGTAACATTTTGCGAGGCAATATATCCTGCTAAATATGTACCGGATGAGGATTTAGAATCTTTTAATAAAGGTACTTATGAGCCTACTCGCGAAATTCTTAGACAAATGACTGATGATATTATGGAATCTATTCAAAAGGCTTCGGGACAAACTTATATTAGCGATCACTATGCTAAAGAATTTAAATAGAGTATAATATAATTATGGTATTGGACTCTATTGATATAATTAATCAAAATAAATCATTAGCGCATAAATACGTACCTGATTTTGAAAAACTAATTATTATATTTGATAAATCAATAAATGGATTTATTATTGGACAAGGTACTAGACGTTCAATTTTAATTAGTCAACTTAAGCCTGCAGAAGTTGAATGGCTAAAAACCATTTTTACATCTGGTGATAATGACGTGAAACGAAAAGAAGCGTATATAAAACCAGCTCGTAAAAAAAAGTTATTAAATCAAATTAATATAATTGCTAAACAATTTCTATCTCAAACTAATAATATTAATTATAAAATCAACACATCTATTTTTATTGATGTATTAGATAATTCATTAGATGAATTCTTTTTGAATATAAAAAATATTAAAATATATTCTATATTTACTTTCGATAATAGTTTGGTCACAATTAATGATATTGGAAATTTATATAAAAATGAAGATCTTGATAAAAGAAAAGTGGATGTTTTAAATGAAAAAATGCTTTTTGATTCAAGCGATTCTATTGAAGGTCATATTTATAAATCTCAATTTATTTATGTAAATGATTTAGTTGCGCTAGAAAAATATAAAATGACAGGTAATTTATATGCAATAACAATATCAAAACTAAAGTATAATTTTGATTTAATTTTCAATTTATATAATTTTAATATTCCTATTTTTCCTGTATTAATTTTAGCTAATGATGTGCTTATAAACCCACTTATTACTTCAAAGAAGTTCACTTCTAATAATCTAAAAGCTTTATATAATGATAATGATAAAAATATATTAAATGGTAGTTATGATAATAAAAGTTTTAATGTAAAAAATAAACTATCTACAATTTTGCTCGAATATCTTTATTATATTTCTATTAATAAAACCGATTCCACTTTTAATAAACAAATAATAATTAATGATAGATCTTTACAGCATAGTGTAGAAATTATTGATTATGATTTATTTGCAACTGATGATTTAGACTTAGACGAGTTTTGCATTAAGGGGTGATATTTTGAGATTTTTCAAATATACTTTTTTATATATTTGTCCTGTTATTATATTTTTGCTAATGTTATTATCGCTATATAATAATTCAGATAAATATATTGCTCCTGATTTGGTTCCAAAATTAATTGCTAGTGCATTTGTGTTTTTTCTAGCATCCTATTTGATTTTTTTCGCTCTTCAAATTGTTCTTAAAGAATATGATCATTATATAATGCCTATAATTTTGACACTTAATATTATAGGAATTGCTGTAATATTTCGTCTTGGTGGTCCATATATTAAGCAAGGAATCTCATCAATTATTGGAATGATAATATTTTTGGCAATCACAATTATTATAAAGGATTACAAAACACTTGCTAATTATAAATATATTTTTATGCTAATTTCTATTATTTTGCTTATTATGCCAATGATTCCATTTTTAGGAAATAATATAAATGGCGCAACTTCTTGGGTTACAATTTTTGGTGTTTCAATGCAACCATCTGAATTTTCTAAAATCTTTCTAAGTATATTTTTTGCAAGTTATTTATTTGAAAACTATGAAAAACTTGTTAATGATGGACCTAAAATTTTAGGGATTCAATTTCCAAAAATATCCGATTTGGGTCCTATCGCGGTTGTTTGGGTTATCTCACTTGCAATACTCGTTCTTCAGCATGACCTCGGCACATCATTATTATTATTTGGTACATTTTTGGCAGCTTTATACATCGCAACTGGACGAATAAGCTGGATAATTATTGGTATGGTAATGTTTAGCGCTGGAGGATATTTAGCGTACTTATTATTTCCTCATGTTGGTGCCAGATTTGATATTTGGTTAAATACTTTTGATCCTGCGGTTTATGATAGAGCTTATGGTGGTAGCTGGCAATTAGTGCAAGGAATCTTCTCACTTGCTAATGGCGGAATTACTGGTACAGGTTTTGGAAACGGTTATCCTCAAATTGTAACATTTTCTGATTCCGATTTTATCTATAGTTCAATCGGCGAAGAATTCGGATTATTAGGGGTAGTGGGAATTTTATTTTTATATTTGCTTTTAATCGAAAGATCTTTTAAAACAGCAATAGGTGTTCGTGATGGTTTCGGGAAAATTCTTGCATCTACTTTAGGTTTTTCATCTATGCTACAAATATTCGTAGTTATTGGCGGAATCACAAGAGTGATGCCATTAACAGGAATGACACTTCCGTTTTTAGCTGCGGGTGGCTCGTCTTTGCTGGCTAATTGGATGCTTTGGGGATTGATAGTTAGTATTTCTAATGGCGCTGCTAAAGAAGGTAATGCTATTAATAATGTAGCCTCGGATGAAAAAGTACCTGCTAAGGCTGCAAGATCTGTAACGGCTGATGCTAAATCAAGTGGAGCCGCCTCTAGCTCAAGTGTAGTAGCTCCAAAAAAATCTACTAAGTCAAGGAGTGTGACAAGTGAATAAAAATATTCAAAACCTCTCAATTGTATTAGTGATTATGTTTTTTGCGTTAATAATTTCTACTTCAATTATTCAAGTTTTTTATTACAGTGATTATTGGAATAATACTTGGAATCCGCGAAGTGTATACGATACAATAAATGTTGATCGAGGAAAAATTTTTGCATCAGATGGTACTACAATTATCGCGCAGTCCACTGAAACTGATACAAAAGTCAAGAATATTAAATTTCAAAGATCATATCCATTTGGCTCATTATATTCTAGTGTGACAGGATTTTATTCGATTGTAAATAAATCTGAATCTGGTTTGGAAAGCAGTTTTAATGATGTGCTGAGTGGAAAATATGAAAATGCTAAACCATCTAGTATTATAAAAAATTTGATAGAGCCACAGAAAACTGGATATAATTTGATTACAACTTTAGACCATAATTTACAAACTACTGCAGATACTGCAATAGGAAATTATCAAGGTTCAATTGTAATTTTGGATGCTGATGATGGCTCGATTTTATCAATGGTTTCAAAACCTGATTATGATCCTAATTTACTTGCTTCAATAAATGGTACCACTGCTGGGGCTGAATATAGTAAACTTGTAATGGATGAATCGGGGAAAAATCCTGATCCTAATTCTAGATTACTAAATAAAGCAACATCAAAATTATATCCTCCAGGTTCTACATTCAAAACAATTATCTCACTGACAGCTTTAAAAAATGATTATAAACCAGATTCTATTTTAGAAGCTCCAGATCAATTAACATTAAGTAATTCATCTAGCGTTTTACATAATTTTAATAATAAAGCCTGTTCTGCTTCAAAAACTATAACACTTCAAGAAGCATTAAATGTTTCTTGCAATACAGCATTTTCTATTTTGGGTACTAAATTAGGCTCTGAAAAGGTTAAAGAAGTAGCGGAAGATTTTGGATATAATAAGCCAATTGTGATTGATGATAATAAAAACTTTTTAGAGAAATTCGCAAAAAATTTATTGCCATCTTCTAGTTCTGGATTTTCTACAAATACTGTAGCATCTGTATTTCCTGATATTGCATCTGATGATAGACTCGAATTAGCATCGATTGGTCAAGGCGATGTTCGAGTAACGCCGCTTCAAAATGCTTTAACTGCTGCGATGATTGCTAATGGTGGTAAGAATATTAAACCGCATTTTGTGTCTAGCATAACAGATTCTCAGATGAAAACTCAGACCGAATTTAATTATGATACAGGTCTTGATTTAGGATCATCAAAATACAGTCAATTAAAAGAAATAATGACTGAAATTGTGCAAAAAACTCCTGCATATTCATCGTTTAAAATAAACGGAATGACGATCGGAGCAAAAACTGGTACTGCTCAAACTGGAAATTCTGATATACCGCTCGCTTGGGTGATTGGATTTGCAAATGTTGACTCGAATAATAGTGGTTCTAAGGCTAGTTCGGGCGCAGGTTCAGGCTCTGGTTCTTATTCCGGTCGAAATTTGGCGTTTGCTTTAGTTGTCGAAAATGGTACCGAAACCTCTACAGGAGCTAATGTCGCGATTCCGATTATGCAAAAGATTCTTGGAAGTTTAGTTTGATTATGGTATAATATAATTATGTTTAATAAAGGTCTCGCGTTTTTTTTATTTGTTGGTACGTTTGTTTTGGCGTTTATTTACTTCGTAGAATTGTATAAATAATCTTCAAAAATAATCGTTTTTTTGTTGTATAATTAACTTATGAAAAGACTAAAAATATCTTACAAATTAAATATAAATCCCAAAAA
>JAISKS010000054.1 GCA_031260825.1 Bifidobacteriaceae bacterium | reverse complement strand
GCCGGATTTGTATTTTTTACAGCAATGAGAATTTTAGGAGAATTACTTCTGTCAAACCTAAACTACAAATCATTTCGTGATGCTGTTGACCATATTTTGGGGCTTGAAGCCGGATTCATTACAGGCTGGTTATATTTACTTTTTTGGATAGTGACATGCGTACAAGATAGTATTGGTGTTGCTACATATATTAGGTTTTGGGCGCCCGCGACTCCCGTTTGGCTAGTATGTTTACTATTAATGATGCTAGTTATTTGTCTAAATATTGTAACTGTTAGGCTTTTTGGTGAACTCGAATTTTGGTTTGCAATTATCAAAGTATTTGCGATTTCTGTAATTTTAATCACTGGAGCAATCCTATTAATTACAAGTATGCCTTTTGGAGATGGAGGCAATTCGCATGCCGATCTGTCCCTCTTAACAGCAAATGGAGGTATGTTCCCATTAGGATTTTCTGGATTTATGGCAGGATTCCAATTAGCTTTTATCGCATACGGTGGAATAGAAATGGTTGGTACAGCAGCTGCTGAAACAGAAAACCCAACTGTAAACTTACCAAAAGCAATTAATGCTTTACCACTAAGAGTGTGCCTATTTTATGTAGGCGCAATTCTGGTACTTTTAACAACATCACCTTGGAACGAAATTCCAACAGATATTTCTCCATTTGTTGTTTTATGGGAAAAAATCGGTGTAAAAGGAGCAGCTCCAATAATGAATGTTGTTTTATTAACAGCAGCAATGAGCGGCGCAAACAGCGGAGTTTATGCATCTAGTCGAATGCTTTTTGGTCTTGCAAAATCAGGTCAAGCACCTGCTCGTTTTGGAAAACTCTCAACAAGAGCTGTACCATATCATGCAATATTAGCAATATTTTTCTCAGTATTACCTTTTATTATATTTTTAGGATTTATGCAAAACATCACAGATTCCTTCGTATATATAGCCTCTGTAGCAACAAACGAATTTATATTTGTCTGGATTCTCATAATGGTAACATATCTTAAATATTTAAAAGTGTCGCCTAAACTACATAAGAAATCAGTATTTAAAGCTCCTGCTGGAAAGTTTTTTGCTTATTTCAATATTGTAGTATTTTCAGGGCTATTAGTTGTATTTTGTTTTGAGCCACAAACCAGACAAGCATTACTTGGATCATTTATATCACTTATAATTGTTTTAGGAATCTGCAAAATCTTCAAGAAAACTGGGCATATAACGCCAGAAACATCAATATATTAAAAACATTCCTTTGAAAAATGTGTATACCATACACATAATTCAAAGGAATAACGTGTAAACCATACACATTATTCAAAGGAAAAATGTGTAAAATCTAAAGAATATGATATAATATATTTATGAAACGCGAAATTATGTCAGAATTAATTGACTGGAAAAATAATAAAAACAAAAAACCTCTTATATTAGAGGGCGCCAGACAGGTTGGAAAAACGTATATTCTTAAGGAATTCGGAAAACAAAATTATGAAAATTTAATTTATGTAAATTGCGAAAATCCACCAGAAGAATTATCAAAATTATTTTTAGGATCAATTGACCCAAAAAGAATATGTACAGCATTAGAAATTTTATATAATGAAACTATTACAGAAAACACTTTAATTTTTTTCGATGAAATTCAAGAAATACCCAGGGCATTAACCTCATTAAAATATTTCAATGAAGATAAAAACGATTATAATATTGTTGCTTCTGGAAGTTTAATAGGATTGTTTTTACACCAAGGAACATCATTTCCAGTTGGACAAGTGGAAAGATTAAAATTAAAACCACTAAACTTTAAAGAGTTTTTAATTGCGACTGATAATAACAAATTATTAGAATATTTGCAAGATAATATTGAAAGAACTCCTACTTTTTCTGAAATCTTGTATGATAAATTTAATGAATATATAGCGATTGGAGGAATGCCTGAGGCTGTAAAAACTTGGATTGAAACAAATGATATTGAATCAGTTGAAAAAATTCATAATTATATTTTATCTAACTATTTAAATGACTTTTCTAAACATACAGATGCTACAACGACCATTAGAATTCGACAAGTTTGGGATGGGCTAGTTCCTCAATTTGCGAAAAATAATAATAAATTTTTATACGGTACTATTCGTCAAGGAGCTAGAGCCCGAGAATATGAAATGGCAATTCAGTGGCTTATAGACAGTGGTGTGGTTCAAAAAGTAAGTAGAGTATCTCGCGGAGATAAAATTCCTCTAATGGCGTACCAAGACTTTTCAGCATTTAAATTATATTTTCTAGATGTAGGACTTTTTAGGACACTTGCAAATATTCCAACCAGTTTAATTATGAATAAAAATAATATCTTCAGTGAATTTAATGGTCTACTTGTCGAACAGTTTGTATTACAAGAATTATCTGATAATTACCTATTTTATTGGACAAGTAGAGCTACAAGTGAAGTCGATTTTGTCACACAATTATGTGGTTCAATTGTTCCAATAGAAGTAAAAAGCGGAGAGAATCTAAAAGCAAAAAGTTTAAAGATTTATAGAGAAAAATATAATCCTGTTTTTTCAATTAGGATTTCTTTAAAAAATCTAGAATATAATAATGGATTATTAAATATTCCATTATATATGACACCACTTTTTAATGAAATTATTGCAAAATATTATCCTAAAAAATCTTAATAATGCACGCGAAATATATGATAAGGTGAGCCTTTATAAGAAGCCCAAATAACTTTTTGAGGAGTTCCATCAGGATATAATAATGGAGTTTTTGGCGAAGTAGGCCCCGTATATCTAGTTAATTCTGTTGCTTCAAACTCTTTAGTATATCTCTGAATTCCGCTATAAAACGAGAATTCATAAGGTGTAGCATTTCCTAGAGATGCCTGCGCGCCGCGATTATTTCCTAAATATAATAATGTGTGACCAGTTGAAGAAGTCTCGTCTTTGCCTTCATCATGCGGATAAACAAACACATCACCAGGGATTAAATTATCAATTGAACCGATATTTTCAACCTCATCCCAATATGGAGAATCCTGTAAATATTTTAATATTGACGAGGTATTTCCTGTCGTAAATGAACTATCTACGCCAGAAGCCTTAACTGTTGTTGTGACAAAATTACCACAATCATCAGGTTGTCCACCGCCATCATATATCGCATAAGCCTCTAAATAAGTGTAATTTGGGATCCCTTGATATTCGCCTTTTTCCGAGTATAAACGCGCATTTTCCTCATCATTTACAAATGATCTTGCAGTTTCTACAATATGTTGACCAGGTGCAACCTTTAAAAAATCAGGGAATTTTCGTCGATTTAATTCGAGTGCTTTTTTATGAGCCTCTAAGATTTTTGCCTTTCTATACTCCTCAATATCAGTTAAAACTGAATTTTTGGCAACGCTAAGTTTTTTCAATTGCTCAATATATTGTACCACTTCATCATCATTAACAGTTTCAACTTTAGTTGGTACAGTATTTGCAGCAACAATAGTACCAGTTTTTTTAGTGATAAGTTTTCGTGAATTATCAATCTCAGTTTTTAAATTGGCACGAACTTGCTCGCTAGAAGTTTTCTTTTCAGAATTCACATAAGTTTCCTCGGCAGAATTAATTATCACATTAAGTGTCGTAACTGAATTTTTTATAATTTCTGTAACAGATTTGTTATGCAAATTCTCAACATTTTGGTTAAGAGCAGCAGCGTTTGAAGCCTTAACCGATAAGGATTCAGTAAGAGATTTAATTTCCTCAGTATTATTAATAATATTCTTTGGTGAATCTAAAAACTTCTTAGGAATTTTCGTAGCTAATTCAAAATCAGTTGATTCTAGATTAAATGCGGCAGAAATCGTATCATCAAGCGAACCATTTTTTAAGCTTTCTACATAGGTTTTATATGCACCAGTTTCTTTTAATTTCTTAAGAGAAGGTTTATCTAGACTACTAAAAATTAAATTCGCTGATTCAATTTTTAAATTTAAACTCTCAGTGGTTTCATTATATTTTTTATATTCTTGCAAATAAATTTGATATTGATCAGAATTTGTAACATATAATGAAAAAAGAGACTGCTTAATTACTAGCAAAAATAGACTTAAAAATGTAATTATATAAAATAAAAGACGATACCTATTTTGTTTAATAAAGAGCAAAAGTTTATCAGAAAAATTTAAATCTGGCGATAAAAAAGCTTTAGAATTTAGCGCTAAAAAATCTTGCAAACGATAATGTCCATACGCACTAGACAGGACAACGGTTTTCTCAAAACTTTTTTGTTTAGACTCCATACCTATATTTTATAAGGATTTTATAAAGAAGTCAAGCAAAAAATATCATTTTTGTAAATAATCTGTGACAACAACAACCTATATTTTCCAGCAATTTGCATAATCTTTTGATATACTTATTATTATGAAACAAAAATTTGGATCTTTTGCTGGCTTATTAGGATGCACTGCGCTTCTTGCAGCATTCTTTGTTTTATTTTTATCACCTGCTGTAATTTTTGCAAAATCAGCAAACACAAATATTGATAATTATTTCAATACACTTCCTAGTAGCCTTTTAAACACTAGCCTTTCCAATGCATCAGATTTGTATGCATCAGATGGAGTCACAAAACTCGCTACATTTTACACTGAAAATCGAATAGAAGTACCACTTGAAAAAATAAGTCCGTATATGAAATATGCAGTGCTTTCGCGAGAAGATCACAGATTTTATGATCATAAAGGCGTTGACCCTAAAGGAATTATGCGCGCTTTAGTATCTAATATTAAGGGAAAAGTGGGGGGTTCTAGTGATGATTCACAGGGAGGTTCCACGCTTACTCAGCAATATGTCAAAAATCTTGGAATTGCCCAAGGCCTATCAAATCACGATCCGATCGCTGTTTATCAAGCAAGAGAGCAGTCAATATTTCGTAAAATCAAAGAGGCATATATTGCGATAAATATTGAAAAGAAACTAAATAATAAAGATAAAATTCTAGAAGGGTATTTAAATGCTGCTCAGTTTGGAATTAATTCATATGGAGTGGAAGTTGCCGCTCAACATTTTTTTAGCATTCCGGCATCTGATTTAGATATTGCACAAGCTGCTACAATTGCGATGATCACAAAATCTCCTGGTAGTTATGATCCTACAGTTAATATTTCAAATGCTGAATTTCAGCGCAATATTGTGATTGGATTAATGGCTCAACATGGCTATATTACTGATGAAGAGGCTGCTCAAGCAAAATCAAAATCGCTTGCTGATTCGCTTGAAATAAAAGATACAAAAACAGGTTGTGAGGCTGCAGGCAATGCTGCATTTTTCTGTGATTATGTAAAACGTACCATATTAAATAGTAGCGCATTTGGAAAAAATAGTGAAGACCGCACAGCATTTTTATTTCAAGGCGGATTAAAAATCACAACAACTTTAAATTTAGATATTCAAAATGCTGCATATGACGAAATTGTAAAAGCCATTCCTGTGAAAGATCCTAGTCAATATGAAATCGCACTTTCTTCAGTTGAACCAGGTACAGGAAAAGTAATTTCTATGGTACAAAATCGCAATTTTACTAATGAACTTGTCAGCACAGATACACTCACACAAGAAGAAAAAGACATCACCACATCAATCAATTATAATGTAAATCAAAAATTAGGTGGCGGTACAGGATTTCCTCCAGGCTCGACGATCAAAGGCCTAACTCTTGCAACTTGGTTAAAAAACGGACATAGTTTAAATGAAATTATTGATGGCGAAAAACAAACTTTTAAATCAGCTGACTTTCAATGTGGTACACCAATTATTCCTTGGGAACCACAAAATGCAGCCAATTCAGGATATGGATATTTCACACCACTAGTCGGATTAAATAACTCATATAATATGGTGTATATTAGAATGGGCTCAAAACTTGGACTTTGCGAAATCGCCTCTACATACACTAAAATGGGATTCCGTCAGTCTTTTGAAGGTCAAGAATTGCTTACAAGCCAATCTTCTTCATCATATCAACCAACACTTTTAATCGGTGGTACAAATACGACACCTCTGGATATGGCAAACGCTTATGCCACAATCGCATCAGGCGGAATTCACTGCGAACCAATAGTAATCACTAAAATTGAAAATTCTGATGGCGAAGAAGTTGACATTCCAGATGCTGGTTGCGAAAGAGTTTTAGATGAAGATGTAGCACATACCGCAGCTTATGCATTAAAAACAAATACGACTTCTGGAAGCGGACGAGTGTTTGGGCGCCTTGCAGACGGTCGCGATGCCGGTGTAAAAACTGGTACAACCGACGGTCCTAATGATTTATGGGCAGTGGGAATCACAACTGGACTTTCTTCAGCGCTCTGGATGGGCAACGCACAAGGATTAAAACCATTTTCACATGTTACAGTTGGCGGGCGATATTATGCCATCTGGTACGGATCAACACTCGCAGCCCCAACAATGCGAAATTACTATAACCGCGCAATTGCATTTTATCCAGCTGGATCTTTTGGTTCCCCAGCATCTCGCTTAATGGGTACAACTTGTACATTCACTGATAAAAAGAAATGTGATGTTAAAAAAGTTGAAGAATTAGATGAATTTGGAAATCCTATTCCTGGTACAGAAGTCAGCGCAAATGACGCTGCTAAGCGTGCTGCTGAAGCTGGACTCGCTGCGAGATAATAATTAAATTTACCCTACTCGGCTAGATCTTATTCGGCTAGTTCAAACTTAAGTTGTGGGCCAATCGCCTCATATCCCTCAAGTTTAAAATCCGTACCTAAAATATCATAAAAATTAGTTTTAGCAGGACGATCTAAATAAAACTTAATCTCAGAACCGCCACCAGCTGAAGAACCAGAAGCCCCAGAACCAGTAGCCCCAACGCCACTTTCATAACGTCTAAGCAACTCTTGCGCTTGCTCAAAATGTCTATCATAAATATGAAGATTCATCACATTCCAGCTAAAAGTACCAACTTCAAAACCAAGATGTTTTGCAACAGCCATTTGAAGTGCTACATATTGCATTTGATTAATCCCAAGTCCAGCAACTAAAAAGTCCGATGAACGCTGTACCAGAGCAGCATCCAAATAAATAGGAGCTTTAGAAAGTTGCTCATCAGATGGCTTAACAAATGGATCCCCGCCATCATTAATAGGCCCGCGGCGAACATCAAAAATCATCTGAAAAGCACAAGGAGGAAGTTTTGCTGGCACATCTAAATCAGTATATTGCCAAAGATTTATTATGCTTCTGCGATTCCACGGATTTTTCTCAAAACCCTCTAAAACACGATCAATAATCTTATAATTTGCGACAGTTTTTCCATATCTTTCGCCTATTGTACCATCTTCAAGAGCCCAAGGACCCCACCATTTAACGCCTCTTTCTTCAAGAACAGATAAATCGCTTGTTTGATCCTGATAAATCCAAAGAATTTCTTCAATCGCAAGTTTTATACGAGATTCACGAAGTGTACTAATTGGAAATTGACCTGCAGACAAATCAAATTTCATTTTAACATCAGTTATATATTTGCTATTTGATACTGTACCATCTGGGTAGTGTGGACGAGCATTTTCACTCCAAACACCTTCATCAATAATTTTTTTAATATGTTCACTAAATATTTTATCAGCATAATTCATAATTAAAGTATACACATAAAATTTGTAAAATTAATTATATAGACTTTGCAAGATATAATGTATAATATAATTTATGATAAGTTTAATATTGGCGGCAATTGTATCATTTGGTACAACTCTATTTGTTACCCCCCACTTTATTAAATACCTTACTCGCAAAAAATATGGCCAGTTCATCAGACAGGACGGACCAGAAAGACATTTTGATAAATTAGGTACACCAACAATGGGTGGAGTTGTAATAATTTTTGCTGTAATTCTAGGCTTTGTCACATATTCTGCGTACAATTACATCACAATTAATCATCCACCAAGCACATCTCTATTATTAGTTTTATTTTTATTTTTATCTATGGGATTAGTTGGCTTCATTGATGACTATATTCAAATCGTAAAAAAACGCTCATTAGGCCTTACAGTAAAGGGCAAACTCGCACTTCAATTATTATTCGGAAGCGTATTTACAGTTTTAGCAATCAACTTTCCAAATAGCAATGGATTAACTCCAGCATCAACAAATATATCTTTTTTAAGAGACACATCCCTAAACTTCGAAGCATTAGGACCCGTTTTGGGAGTTATAGCACTTATAATTTGGATTAATTTCATTATATTATCATGGACAAATGCGATAAACTTAACCGACGGTTTAGATGGATTAGCGACAGGAGTTAGCTCAATGGGATTCGCCGCGTATGTACTAATTTGTATGTGGAAATCGAGTAAATCCTGCGCATTAGCAATTAACCAAGGGATCACAACCACAAATATATCTGATATAACAGGAGAAGCAACAACAAATGAGCTTTGCTATACCGTTCGCGACCCTTGGGATTTAGCGACATTTTCAGCAATAGTGTTAGTAGCTCTTGTCGGATTTTTATGGTGGAACGCATCTCCAGCAAAAATATTTATGGGTGATACAGGATCTCTTGCTCTCGGCGGAGCAT
>JAISKS010000052.1 GCA_031260825.1 Bifidobacteriaceae bacterium | reverse complement strand
AATGTATCTATTGACGGACGATCTTATGAAATTATTTCTGTAGCAATGTGTATGATGATTGTATTAATCGATGAAAAAGTGAAATGCGGAGATGATGTGATTGTAATTGATGTTACTACAACTTCAGAGTTTAGAGAATATGCACTAAATGTACAAAAAAATATTTATAGTTTAATGACTACAATAAGCCCAAGAATTGAGCGGGAATATAAATAATTATGAAATGTGTAATCATTGGTAGCGATATAAATGCATATTATCATGCAAGATGTTTTCATGAATATACCTCAGAAAAAGCTCATTTAATTGTAAAAATTCCTATGGCTTTTACCAGGCTTAGCAAAATATTAACTTATGAAGTTCATGATAATTTAAACGATGAATTTATTTTTTTAAGAGCATTACTGGATTATGCTGCGCAGAATAACTCCCCTGATAAGATTTTATTAATTGCTACAAATGATACATATTTAAAACTCCTATGCAGTTTTAAAGAAGAATTATCTACGTATTATAAATTCGTTACGCCTTCTTTTGAGATCGCTAATATTTTCTTGGATAAGGAACTATTTTATCAGAAATATCAATCAGATTTGCCGCTTCCAAAAACAATATTATATGATTTTGGTTCAGATTCAATTCCAGATATTTCAGAATTTACATTTCCAATTATTGGCAAACCAAATGATCATACTATTTGGGATAATATAAGTTTTGATAATAAGAAAAAAGTATACAAAATACATACTAATGATGAATTTCAAAAAGTCATTTCTGATATTTCTTCTGCTGGATTTTCAGGTACTTTTATTATTCAAGAATTTATCGAAGGTGATGATTATGATTTATATCATGTTGACACATATACAAATGAGGGTGTATCAAATATACTTGGATTTGCTTGGGTTGGACTACAAGAGCATCAAGATAGTGCAATTGGAAATGATTCAGTATTAATTTCTAATGCTCATTCTATGACTGTGACAACTGATAAAATTGAATCTATTAAGGCGACTATTTGCTCATTTTTAGAGAAAGTTAATTATACCGGGTTCGCTCAAATTGATTTGAAATGGGATAATTCTAGACAGGAATTTTATTTATTTGAAATTAATCCTAGGCTAGGTCGTGCGAGTTATTATATTAGTAAACTTGGATATAATCCTATAAAAATATTGGATAAAGGGTTTAAAGTTAGTGAGGGTTTGGCTGTTGGGGCTGGTGGCGATTCTGATGGGGTTTCTGGTCACGAATCTGGCGGCGATTCTGATAAAATGGTTGCGCTAAGTTTTGTACCTAATTCTGTGATAAAAACTCATATTAATAATTCACTTTTTGTTGATACATATCTTAAATTAGAATCCGAAAACCAAACAGTTCATCCGCTTGATTATAAATTGGATATTTCAATTCGTAGAAAATTATGGCTATATATTAGAGCAAAAAGATTTATTAAGAAATTTAATGAAAATAAATGGTAAATAATTATTTATTTAACTTCTAATGCTTCTGGTCCAAAACTATTTGGAAGTAATTCTTCTAATGTAAAAGTTTTAAAATTCATAAGATTATTTAATGGTGCTACAATCACAATAAAAGTAGCGGGATTAACAAATTCTCTAATTACCTGGCGACAAAGTCCACAAGGAAAACAGATATCTCCTGCCTCATCAATAGATTTTAAATTTGTAGAAGCTCCAACAATTGCGATTGAATCAAATGCCCATTTTCCATCTGATACAGCTTTATTAAAAGCGATAGTTTCTGCGCAAGAACCATTTGGATAAGATGAATTTTCAACATTACATCCATGAATAATTTCGCCATTAGTGCATCTTATTGCTGCACCAACTGCGTAGTTTGAATACGGAGAATAGGAAGCATTTCGAGCTTCGACTGCTTCTTTTAAAAGTTCAATTTCATTCATAATTATATTATACTATATTTATTTGTTAAATTGTCTTGTATACTCATACATTGCAATCGCTGCTGCATGACCCGCATTTATTGATCGCGTAGATCCTTTCTGATTAATATGAAGTACCTTTTCACAAATCAAAACAGCGTCTTCAGTTAATCCATCAGACTCATTTCCGTATAAGAAAATCACATCACGAGGAACTGTCGTTGTTTCAATGGAAACACTCCCCTCAATACAATCAATTCCGTAAATTGGCAAATTATTTGGCTTAGCGAAATCTTCTTCAAATTCAGAAAAAGTTTTATAATAATTAAGATCTAAATATTTATCAGTCATCATCGCACCACGCAAATTAACCGCTTTTCGCCCAATTATATGGACTCCTGCGACATTAAAAGCATTAGCAGTTCTCACAATCGAACCGATATTAAAATCATGAGTCCAATTTTCAATAGCGATATGAAGTCCAATTCTTGATTGATCTAGAATATTTTTTATCTCTTCAGTTTTGATATAACGAAATTTATCCGCAACATTTCTATGATCTCCATTTTCTAAAAGATCTATATCATAAATATTTTCTGTTGGCACAGGTATACCAGGAAACTGCTCATTCCACGGTAAAAAA
>JAISKS010000029.1 GCA_031260825.1 Bifidobacteriaceae bacterium | reverse complement strand
AGCTGACAACGTAGTGAGTAGCGCCTAAACTTTAGTTTAGAAGCGTATAGCGAACGGAGTGTGTTTGAGGTTTTGAAAAAACCGAGGTCAGCGTTTTGTGAAACAAAACGAATTATACTAGTGCCCACGAGCCGAATTGAACGGCCGACCCACCGCTTAGGAGGCGGTTGCTCTATCCACTGAGCTACGCGGGCAAATTATATATAATATTATACACCGAATAGCTAAAAGATTAACTTATCAATAAACTGCCAGCAAATCAAAAACTTTTATATTGGAGACCACGAGCTAAGACCACTATAAAATTTGACTTAACTAATATTTTTTTCGTAAAATATCAAGAAGAATTTTTCCATCTGTAGTAAATGGCAATAAATTAACAATTTGTAAAATCCAAAATAAACTTGAAATTTTCAAAACAACTTTTAATATAAAATTAAAACTAAATAAGTTTATAAAAAACATTAAGAAAATACCGACTGCAAAACAAAATATACAGGGTAGTATTGAAATAAAAACCTGATGCAATAACTTCATTTTTTCTGTAGGATATGTGACATAAATTGATCGAAAAGAAATATTTATTACACCACAATTAGATAAGTTGCTATATTTATTAAAATAAAATAGATGCAAACTTTCGTGTAAAGAAACACTAACAATACAATTTATAATAACAATTATTATATAAAATGATAAAAGTGATCTAGTTAATATCCAGAAAAAAATTAGAAATATAATAGAAGGAGTTAAATAAAATAAAAATATTTCATAGAAAACAATAAAAAAAATATACAAAAATTTACACTGATTTACCTGTTTTTGCACAGAAGTTATATTAATTAAAATATTTCTGTGCATTTTCAATATTTTCATTTTTAAATAATTTAACAAAAACTTCTTCTAAACAATCTGCATTATTAGAATCAAGTATGTGTTGAATGGATCCATTACATACAATATTTCCAAGTTTAATCATAATAACTTCACTACATAATTGCTCTATAGAAGATATATCATGTGATGATAAAAATATTGAACTACCACTGTATTGTAGTCCTTTTAGTAGCTCCTTTGTAATAATAATAGATTCAACATCTAGCCCCCTAAATGGCTCATCAAGAATCAACAAACCTGGTTTTATTAAACAACTAGCAATTATTTGTATTTTTTTCTTCATTCCATATGAATACGTAGATATAGTATTATTTAATTCTTTTTCAATAGAAAAAATAGTAGATAGTTCAGCAATGTTTTTATCGTCAATCTTTTTATTATATAGTTTTCCCAAAAAACATAAATATTCTTTACCAGTTAGTAGTTCAGGTAATATATTTTCATCAGGTATATATAAAAAATCATTATCTAATACCTCGTCCCATTCAATTTCTCCACTTGTTTGTTTTATTGTTCGAATTATACAGTTTAATAAAGTGGTTTTCCCAGATCCGTTTGGACCTACAATCCCTGTAATAGATTGTAATTTTATTGAAAATGAAACACTGTTTAATGCTACAGTATTAGGTTTGTATATTTTATTTAATTTTTCAAGATGTAAAACTGACATATTATTCCTTAATTATATATTTTTGTTTAAAAGATAAAAACCCAGATAGAAGAAGTATTATTGAACAAATCAATTTTATTAAGAATATAACATTACTGGATAATTCAAAATATGTTAATAACTGAGAATATACAATTCCAATCGGTATAATTAATAAAATCAATAAAATAACCATGATTGTTGAGGATTTAGCATTATATTTATTAATTGGGAAAACAACTCCTAGTAAAATAAATATAGATCCACAAAGGAATCCATCAATAATTAACTCATAATAATTGATATTAAAATTACTATATACAAATAATTGTAATAATATAACAATCGAAATTGTAGAAATTAAAAAGCTAGATAGAGTAGAGGTTATAAAAATTTTTATAGTATTAATTTTTCTGGTAATATATAAAAAATGCACACTATTTTCATAAGAAAAACTATATAAAAATGTTGATACGGGGAATAATATCATATATATAAAAATACCATTTGTATATAATGAAGGTTTAAATATATATAATATTAATATTAATAGTGTAGTGATTATATAATTTGAAATGAACTCAGCATTTCTAAACGTTTCTTTTATAGTTTTTGTAAGCATACAAAAATCACCATTTATAAAAGGAAGTTTTTTTAGTATTACAGGAAGAGTGAAGCATTCTTCAAAAGACAAATCTATAAAATTTAATAATATACTTAAAAGAATAATGATGGCTAAAAATAAAAACGATATTATTTCACCAGCATACATTTTGCTTACATTATCGACCGATGGAAATATAATAGAAGATATTAAAAAACTAGGATTAAAAATATGATTCTCAATAATTTTATATTTAAATATACAATAAAACATTGATGCAAATATAACTATGAAAAATATCTTAGAAAATACAGTTATAAAAGGCGCTTGTATTTTAATCAAAAAACCGATAATTATTCTGTCGACTAAATCTAAGAAAATCAAAAAAAATATTGATTGCAGTAAAAGGGAAAACACAAATAGAAGTTTAAATTTAAAATCAACATCAAGTGTATAAATTGATGGAAAAAATAATATTAAAATTAATATAGATAGTATTAAATCGATTATTACTATAGTCCCACATCTAGAAATAATAGATATTTTTAAATTTGAGACTCCATACATTTTAAGCATTTTAGTGTGCTTAGAAAAATTTCCACAAATTAATTTTTTTACCAAAAAAGATATTGACGAAAGTATACTTATGCTAACACCGAAAGATTTTAATAAAACATATTTATTTTCATTTATATCTGAGGAAAAAGAAAATTGTAATATAGGAGATAATGTTTTTGTAATTACTAATGATGAAAGAGACAGAAACATTAATCCTATTATTGCGGCAATTGATAAATAAAATAAATTTGATTTAATAAACTTTTTTAAGTCTCTATAATTTAATATAATGACTAATTTGCTTGCTAAAAATAATTTATTTGAATTGGTCATAGAAGATATTTACCATTTGCAGCTTACACTTTAATTGTTTTAGATATTGTAAGGATAATCATATAAAGCACATAAGATATTAAAGTAATGCAAATTAAATAAGCAGCAAAAATAGGCTTAATCGAAAGTGTTGCAGATGCAGAATTACTCTCTAAAATAACATCTAAATTATATCCTAAAAAATTAAATGAATTGTTGTTAAATAAAAAAAATAAAGAAGTTAAACAAATAATTATTGGAGAAAAAACACACCCAATTAGAGCTGAACGAATTAGCGCTATTTTATTAAATAATATTGAATATATTTTAGTTTTTTTGTACATTATATCATTATATCACAATAAAACGATTTTTTGCATAGTATTTAGGGTTTATGGCTAGTCTATAGTTTTTTAAAAATTACACCTCAGTAAGCAATTTCGAAATCTCCGCGCATCGCTTCGTAACTTCCGCCAAATTCCCTTCATACTCATCAACACTTGCATCGCTAGGCTTATCACTAATGCAGCGAACTGCGAGGAACGGTATATTCTCAATGTGACATACCTGAGCTATTGCTGCGCTTTCCATTTCCTCAGCCTCTACCCCAAGCTCTTTATAGCGCTCAAGTTTGGCTGCGGAGTCAGTTGAGAATTTGTCAGCAGTACCGATTGTACCAAGTATTGCGTCAGGCAAAATAAATTTCGCCGCTGAGGCAAGTTCCGAATCACCAAGAAAATACTGTGGAAGTCCGTCGATCTCGCCGAGCTTATTTCCGAATGCTGTCAGGTCGAAATCGATTTGAATATATTTTGTACCTATTACAAAATCAAAAAACTTTAAATCAGGATTCGCTGTACCCGCTGAGCCGGCACTGACAATATATTTCACATTGTATCGATCGATCAAATATTGGGCGCATCTTGCGGCACTCGCTTTGCCAATTCCAGACTGCGCGATTATCACATTATCAAATTTTGCAAGTCTGATTCCGTGCTCTATAAAAATATTGGTTTTTGCATTTTCAAGATCTGTACCAGAAAATTCTGCGACAACTGCATCAAATTCTCTATCAACAGCAGTTTGTATCACTTTATATTTATAATTAGTTTCGTCATTTTTCACCGCACTCATTAAATGAATAAATGACACAGCATGAAATTTTTCATACTTTTGCGCGAAATATTCAATCTCAATATCGGCAGGTTGCAAATGCGTATCTACAATATATCCTAGCTCTTTCATCAAGCGATGCATATCATCGTAATGATGTCCATCGACCATTATTTCGCCGAGATTATTTGTGTAAGTTTGCAATTCATGACCTTTAATTCGCACACATGGAAAATCAAAAACAACTTTGCATTCCGAATTTGTAAGCGTCGCAAACATCTCAAACATGTTTTTTAAATCAGAAAATTCGAGATAATAACTTACTCCAAGAATCGAAATAAATGTAGGAATATCAGGATTGAAACCAGCAGATAATAATTTTGCAGATAAATTATCTTTCTCAAAATCAACTGGTACATATATTACATTTTCAGGAATCTTCCAACCCAAATTTGAAATTCGCTCTTTTTTATAAGCAACCATATCCTCACGATCTATTTCAAAAATTGTTACGTTTTCGATTTTATTTGAAAACGCGAAAGTGTCATATCCTGCACCACTAATCACATATTGAAATTCAGAATGAATTCTCGAAAACTTAATTAATTCATCTTCGGTGAATTTCGCACGAGTCAAAACGATTGGTTTTATATACTTATCGAGCATTCTCTGATCAACTTCATTTTTCATAGTTTCATATTTATCAGAGCCGATTAAATCTTTTGCGTAAACATCTTCGAATGTTAATGTATCAGAAACTTCAATATGATTTGCTCTTGCAAATGCACAAATTTCTGCAGTTTTGCTTAGATTTAATGCTGTAATTTCAGTAGTTTTATTTTTCATAATAGTGTACCTCAAAAGTATGTTATTAATATTATATCATAATAACATACTTTTTGGGTATGTTATTACAAAATATTTTTTAAGTTTATTAAATTATAAAAAACTCGGTAATCTGGCGCGGGAAATTTATTTGACTTGCGGTATGACTCGGCGCATAACTATACGTATGCCACTAAAATAAGAATATTAAAAATATATTAAATCGCCCAAACAGCTGAGAATTCGATATAATATCCAGTAGGTACAGCTCTCTTTGCTCTAATATTACAGACAGAGGCATCTTCTTGGTTGTTCACATATACCATATTTGCTTCAGGTACATTATCTATTGCTGGAGTGTTTGGTAATGTAAAACCAAATCCACCTTCACCTGTAACGATTACACTGGATTTTACTATATCGCCGCAAGCTTCTTTTGGCAATGTTGCAAGTATTCCCCCAGCTGCAAGAGATTTTCCGGCCGCAACCTGAGCACCAAATGTCACAGCAAGAGTATGAGTGTTTGTATTATAATATGCATGCGATGCATATGTTGAACCAACATTTGACGTCATAGTAGCTTGTATAGAGCCTGAAGCAACTGATTTGTTTCCTGCCATTGCGGTTGTTGCAGTTGTACCGATTTGAAGTCCGCAAGCAGTCCATGCTGGAGTACCTGTTGTATAATTAGCGCATTTCATAGCGCCGTCTAATCCCCAAGCTTTTATCCAAATATGTGAATTACCAGTTTGATTAACGATAAGCACTTGCGCGTAATCCATTGGTCCGCCTGTGACACTATCCTGTACTAATCTATTATTAAATCCAACTGCAGATTGTCCAACACCTGGGACGAGTGCCTTAATATTGCTAAAAGTATAATTGGTGATATTGCCGACGTCTACAGCTTTTTTTGCAAGTTCACTGGTGATGCCTAAAGAATCTCGTGCATCTGACGCTGTGAGTGCGCCGGTACCACCTTTATTTATAGGGAGTGCAGCAGTTTCTACACCATTTGGTAAAGCTGATATATTATTAGAACCAATATGGATGCCTAAGAAAAATGTTGAGACTAATAGCATTGCAATTATTAAACCAACTACACATACTGATTTAAATGAGATGATAATATTGTTATTCATATAATCTTTTGCCTTACTAATTTTATTATTATGATTTTTAAAGCTCCCCAAACCCCGTTCTATCTCGTACCCTTGCTGCAGTTAAGCCCTGGGGGATTAGATTAGTCACGACCTTGAGGAGTACTTATATTTTACCATAAATTAAATGCAACGCAAGAAAAACACAGTCATACGCTATACCGCAATTTTTGCCTACGAGTATATGGTTTTTGGGGCAGTTTATCGTCGATAAAACATATACTCGCGGGGAGAGAGAAAAAATTATTCTTCAGCGCCAGTTGATTTCGAAATATAAAGTGACTGTCTAAGGTCCATTCGGTTTAAGAATATATTGGCCACATCAGCTTCCAAGTCACCATCGATCACTGCACGTTTAAGTAGTTTGCGTTGACGTTCAAATACATCTTGCAAAAACTCTGGAATTGCATCTGTACCTAAATGTTTTTTCGCATTTTCACCAGGGCGTTGCACACCAATCCAAATATTTCTAAGTTCATCTTTATCAATTAACTCTGGATCATCTTCGTACATTTCGTCAATCACTTCATTGGCAGCTTCACTGATTAGCATACGCCCAAAGATATATTGATTTTCGAAAATTCTCTCATTCTTTTTGGTACCTGTAAGTGCCCATTTGCTTAGCGCAGAAAGTGTAGGACCTTGAATAAATAATGTACCAACTGTGATGACATATCCGCAAAGTTGAATCGTTGCATGTTGGGTGATTTCATTTCCAGCAGTATCGAAAAATGGTACGGCAGATGCGGCAGCAAGAGTGATCACTCCGCGAACTCCGCACCAAGAAATCACAGCAGTTTCGCGATAACTAAGTAAAGTATTTTTCATATATTCTCTTCTGCGTTTTAGGTTGCTGTAACGTAATTGTACCCATTTATTAAGCATACGTTTTTTTGTGAAATCAACTTTTTCTATCACATGAGAAATGACTCTAATATTAATTCTTTGGAAAAAATTAACTGTGAATAAAAATGCAGGACGCGATATAATCACTACGATTAAACAAATTATAGCAACTTCTATTTCAATTTTATTAGGGATTGTAGATTCTACAAGATCTTCATAAATCGAATGAGCTTGAAGGCCGATATATCCAAATACGAAAGTTTCGATTAATGTGTCGATTGTTTTCCAAAGTTCCGTTTCTTGTATGCGGGTACTATAATGCGCGCGCACAACATTTTTTTGACTGATAAGACCAACAATCACAACTGCGATCACGCCAGAACAATGGAAATGTTCCGCGACCAAATATGTCATAAATGGGAAGAGTGCTGTGAAAACCGAAATTAATGAAGGCTCCTCGAGAACCTTTCTGCAAAGTCTGAATATGAAACCGAAAAGCACTCCGACAAAAATTCCTCCAAAAAGTGAAATCATAAAATAGCTAAGTGGGTTTCCGTGAGTACCACCTGTTTCACCAGTTAACATCGCAAGTGCAGTTGTGAAAAGTGTAAGTGATGCAGCGTCGTTTATAAGAGACTCACCTTTAATTGTTGACATAATTTTTTCAGGAAATCCGATTTTGCTACCTACAGCAACAACACTAATCGCATCTGGAGGTGCCACGCAAGCCCCTATTACAAGGGCAACAGGGAAGGTGATATATAGAGGAAATAAATGCATCAATAAGAAACCGACACATAATCCAGTGAAAATTGGAAGGAATATTCCGAGTGAAACAACAGATCCAAATACTTTTTTGAAACGATAAACTGAGAGAGATCTTGCTGAAGAAAATAGAATCGGAGGCAAAATAAATCCAAGGATCACTTCAGGATTTAGTTCGATTTGATCATGCGGAAGGTCTGATAATACTGGGAAAAATGGTATAGCTGAATTTATAGCTTCAGTGATTGGAGGCAAAAATGATATGAATGAACCAACAAGAACAAGCGCTAATTCAGACAAAAATTGAGTTTTGCGCACGACAGCCGTGACTAAAAGTGAGCCAAAAGCGACTAGAATTAGGATATAAGCTTGCATAATTCAATTATAGCATATATGGGAGATTTAGTTTTATTTAGTAAAAGGCGGTTGTGGGTGGATTTTGGTTTTGGCGAAAATTGGTTGTGGGGGGATTTGGGTTTTGGCGAAAATTGGTTATGGGTGGGTTTGGTTTTTGGCAAAAAAAATTACTTTAACATATAAAGTGTGCGCCTAGATTAACTTTGGCAAAAAAATTACTTTAACATATAATGAATCGCCGCGGCTGTTTCGTCAGCGAGCTCTTTATATGAATCATATCTTCCTGTTGCCCCGCGATGTCCGCCTTGGTCAGATTCAATTTGTAAAACCGGATCATATCCATTATCTCGCAAAGCTGCAGCATATTTTACAGGCTCAACAAACATTACTCGCGAATCAAATAGAGAAGTTTTGATGAATATATTTGTAGCAAATTTTACAGGTACAATATTTTCATACGGAGAATATTCCTTCATATATTCGTAAACCTCTTTTGAAGAAATCGGATTTCCCCACTCCTCCCATTCTGGAATTGTAAGCGGAAGTTCAGGATTTAAAATTGTTGTTAAGGCATCCACAAATGGTACATCTAATATAAATGAAGGAAGATCGGCGCTCGATTTTGCACAAGCAACTAATTCATTTAGCACTGCTCCAACTAATAATCCTCCAGCGCTCCCCCCGGTAATCACTGATTTTTCTGAATTAATTTGATATGTATCAACCAAATATTTATAACAATCTATGAAATCAAAAAACGAATTTTTCTTATTAAATTTCTTTCCATCAAGATACCATTTGCGACCTTTTTCGCTACCACCACGAATATGAAATACTGCATACACAACATTTCTATCAAGCATTGAAAGACGGCTTGTGGAAAATCCTGATTCAGAACTAATTCCATAAGCGCCATATCCTGTCATATAAACTTTCGCATTTTCTAAAGGAGTTTTTGCATTTCTAATTATTGTAATAGGTACTAATTCTCCATCTCGCGCAGTTATTTCAAACCTGTTAAACACATAATTTTTTTCATCATATGGAGTACCATCAACCGCAGGAAGTACTTCATATTTTTCAAGCAAATTTTCTTTAGATGTTACAGGATCAAAATCATAAAGTTCCGGCGGTTTTATCGGGGATGAAATCGAATATCGAATCATCTTGGATTCATAAGCACCAAGTCCAGCGCCTTTAGAGGTTTTAATATCAGGGAGAATTTCAGTCCAGTTATCTTTTTGTTCATCAAAAGTTTTAATCAAAAAATCCGCGCGATTTATATAAAAAATTCTTGTATCAATTCCTTCTTTATATGAAAGCATAAAATAATTCGCATTGAAACTTAATGATAATTTGAATTTTGAATTTTCAGAAGAAATAATTCGAGATATTTTTTGTTTATTTTCATCATAAATATCTATATCAAAATCAATATTTTCAGCATTATGTTTTACAGTATAATACTGTTTTCCATTTATTGTTACAGGAGAAATAGAATATTCGAATCCTAATTTTTTCTCAAAAAATGATTCGCCTAAAAAGTCTAAACTGATTTCTTTTTGTCCATTACTTTTAAAATATTCGTCAATTAAATCAGTAAATTCTGGTACTGAAATTGTGTAAATCACATCAGATTCACTGGCATATGAAAAGAATTGATAATGCGAACGCTCATTTGTTATTCCATAACTACAATTATAAAGCGCATCATCTTCTTTATAAATTAATAGATCTTCTAAATCAGGATTTTCTAAACTATGAACCCAAATTTTATCAGATCTATATTGATCATTATGAGTTGTATAAATAATATATTTATCAGTTAAATCGAATCCTGCGTCAGAAATATTTTCTTTAGTTTTAATTGCAATTTCAGAATTTGGTTCACCAATTTTTCGCATAAAAAGTTTGTATTTTTCATCGCCAATTCGATCTTCAGTCCAAAGCATATATTTTTCATTTTCAGTAATATCGCTTGTGCCAAGTCCATAAAACTTCGATTCACCTTTTTGAATATTTGCATCGAATAATACCTCTGCATTTTTTATATCGTCAATTTTAAGATTATTTGAAGTATAAAAAGGTACATTCCAGTCATCAATATCAGTCACTTTTAATCTATAACTTATTGGATAATCAAGGCCTTCTATAGTTTGACTAAAATACCAATAATTTTTATTTCTAGAAGGTACTGAAATTTTCGATTCATTAATTCTTGCTAGATATTCTTTATATAGATCGTCGGATAGTGATTTAAGTGGCTCTGAAAATGATTTATATTTAGCTGATTCGAAATCCAAATATTCTTGAAATTCTTTTGGTTTTTTACTGTCGAAAATATTTTCATTCCAGATGCGTACCCATTCATAATTATCAATAAAAGTATCTCCATGAAATTTTCTTTCAATGGGTTTTTTGTTTATTGGATTCATTATTTTGTACCTTTATATTTTAGATTATAGATTACAAATAATCCTCCAAGCCAAAATGGAAGACAGATAATTGCAACAAGCGTGTCTGAGATAAACAGCATAATAATTGTAACTATTGCAATAAATGCAAAAATTAAATATGTCGAATATGGATAAAACGGCATCGGAAAAGCTTTAGGTTTTTTTGTTATGTCGCGATATTTTTTATGTGTCCAGACGATTACTCCCCAAACGAAAACAAAACAAATTGTAGAGAGACTAGAGAGAATATCAAAGGCTTCACTTGGGAAAAAATAGTTTACAATCACCGCAACTAAAATCACAATTGTAGACATTAATACAGCAGAAGCAGGGACACCATTTTTATTCAAATTTGCAGCGCGCGATGGTCCTTGTTCATTTTCTCCCATTGAATGAAGCATTCGGCTTGTTGAATAAATTGCAGAATTGCAAGCTGAAGCAGCTGATGTCAATACAACAAAATTAACAATTGTAGCACCAATTAAAATTCCGGCTTGTTCAAATACTTGAACAAATGGAGAAAAATTCGCAGTGTACTCTGTCCAAGGACGAACGCACATAATTATAAAAAGTGCGCCTACATAAAAAATTGCAACTCTTATTGGTACATTATTAATTGCTTTTGGTAAATTTGTTTCAGGGTCTTTAGCCTCGCCTGCCATAATTCCAATCACTTCAACACCAACGAATGCGAATGTAACTTTTTGAAAAGATAATAAGAATCCACTCGCACCATTAGGAAAAAATCCTCCGTGATTCCATAAATTAGAAATCGATGTATCGTTTCCTTTTCCGAAATTTGCGATCAATAAAATAGTACCAACTATAATTAATCCAAGAACAGCGATAACTTTTATTAGAGCAAACCAGAATTCAATTTCACCAAAATATTTTACAGCGCTAAAATTTACAATAGCTAAAATTACTAAAACTATTATTTCCGGAAGCCACTGAGGGACGTCTGGAGCCCAGTATTTAATGTACATTCCGGTGGCTGTTAAGTCTGCCATACCAAGCGAAATCCAGCAAAACCAATATGACCAACCTGTGATAAATGCGGCTCTCTTTCCAAGATATTTTTCAACAAAATCGATATATGATCTTTTTGATGTATCAGATAAAAGAAGTTCTCCAAGAGCTCTCGCGATTAAAAATACAACTCCACCTATTAATATATATGAAATTAAAAGTGACGGTCCGGCGAGTTCAATTGATTTTCCGGAGCCTAAAAATAAACCTGTACCAATAACTCCACCGATTGAAATTAATTGGATATGTCTATTTTTTAAACCGCGCTCCAAATTTACAGATGCATCTTTTGTTTTTGACATAAATATTATTATAGCATATGCTACTAATTTTGGTATAATGATATTATGATTGGAAAAAAAATAAAATGGACGACTGCAGGAGAATCACACGGAAAAGGCTTGGTTGCAAGCATTGAAGGAATTCCTGCTGGATTAAAAATAAACACTACTATTATTTCAGATGCCCTTGCTGCAAGGCGAGAGGGCGTTGCACGTGGAGCTCGCCAAAAATTTGAAGAAGATAAAATCGAGATATTAACTGGGGTTTATCAAGGTGTTACAACTGGCGCTCCGATAAGTATTATAATTTATAATTCTGAATGGCCAAAATGGGAAGCTTTTATGGCGACAGATTCTAACGGCGAAAAAGACCCTATGAGTTTATATTCACCTCGCCCAGGTCATGCCGATTTAGAGGCAATCAGAAAATACGATTTTGAGACAGCTCGCTTTGCACTTGAACGCGCGTCTGCTCGAGAAACAGCGGCAAGAGTTGCACTTGGTGCAGTTGCTACAACACTACTAAACGAGTTCAATATTATTGTAACAGATAAAATTACACAGTTTTATGATGTTGTTAATCCTACCGAATCTGATATTAAAAAAGTCGCTGATTGGTGCTCAGAAAACGGCGAAACTGTTGGCGGAAAAGTTCAAACAACTGTATCAAATATGCCATATGGACTTGGTTCATTTGTGAGCGATGATTCGCGTCTTGAATCACAATTGGCTGGTGCTATAATGAGTATTCAGGCTGTGAAAGCTGTTGAAATCGGTGCTGGAACAGAATATGCATCGCTCCCAGGAAGTGTAGCGCATGACGAAATTGAACTAATTGAAGCCCAAAAAAATAATTCTTCATCAAGTACTTTAAAACGAATTACAAATAATGCTGGTGGCATTGAAGGCGGGATTTCTAATGGTGAAGATTTAGTTGTTACGGCAACTGTAAAACCGATTCCTTCTGTACCAAAAGCACTAAAAACAATTGACATTCGAACCGGTGAACCGACTCAGGCACATCCTCAGCGTTCAGATGCTTCGGCTGTTGAGCCTGCTGCAAAGGTAGTAAATGCTGAGGTTGCGCTAATTGTAGCAGATGCAATTTTAGATAAATTTGGTGGAGATAGTCTTAATCAAACAGTATCAAATTTCGAAAACTATTATAAAGATCGCGCTGATTATATAAAGTTTTATAATGAATTACACTCTTAATTCTTGGTTATAATTATGCAAATCAAACCTAGTAATTTATCGAAAAAAATTCGTACACTTCCGAATTTTAATAATCCAAAAATTATTTTTATCGGAATGCCTGGAACTGGAAAATCTCATATTGGAATGGAGCTTTGTAGCATTCTAAACAATATGTCATATGGATATAAATTCATTGATACAGACCAATTAGTAATGGAAAAAGCCAGTATGAGTATCTCTGATTATTTTGAAAAATTTGGTGAATTAGAGTTTCGAAATTTAGAAGCAAAAGTCATAAAAAAAGCACTATCTTCGACTGCTAATAATATTATTTCAACAGGTGGCGGAGCTGTTTTAAATCAAGAAGTTTATAATGCAATAATGCGACAGCGTGAAAACGGCGCTATTATTGTATACACAAAAAGCTACGGATTTAACGGCGATGATATTATATTTAATAATTCAAATAGACCACTTTTAAAAACTCCATCTGATTGGAATGAGCTTTTCAAAAAACGTGCAGTGATATACGAAAAGCTTGCGTCTGTTTCAATATTTTCATCAATAGATGGAGTGCGCGTGGAGTCAAAAGATAACTCTGCAATAATTTCAAATGCATTCAAATTCTATCGACAAAATGTATGCTCAACTCCCCCAGAATTAGGTCCTGATAAATCTAACAAACCAGATTCAAATGTATGTGGTACTATTTACGACGTGATAATGTCAATGA
Organism: Bifidobacteriaceae bacterium; assembly: GCA_031260825.1. Taxonomy (GTDB): domain Bacteria; phylum Actinomycetota; class Actinomycetes; order Actinomycetales; family Bifidobacteriaceae; genus JAISKS01. The sequence continues at coordinate 10,802 of JAISKS010000029.1, read as the reverse complement.
GTTATGATGATTTAATTCATGAATTAACTGCCGATATTCCTTATAATTCTGAAAAAATTATGATATTACATACCTCAAATACAGTAGCATATGCTGAGCGAATACGCGAAAGTGTTGCTCATTTTAAACTTAATAAACAAGTTTATTTGCGTGAAGTACCTGATGGTGAAGATGGCAAAAAGCTCACTGAATTTGCAGGAGTTTTAGAAGATCTTGCGGGCTCTGGTTTTACAAGAAATGATTTAATTATCGGAGTTGGCGGAGGTGCGCTAACTGATATGAGTGGTTACTGCGCAGCGGCATATTTACGCGGCATTCGATATTTCAATGTACCCACTTCGCTTCTCGCAATCGTCGATGCATCAACTGGCGGAAAAACTGCTGTGAATTTGGAAGCGGGTAAAAATTTAGTCGGAGCTTTTTATAACCCACTAAAAGTTTATTGCGGGTTAGAATCATTATACACACTTAGTATTCGCGATTTCAAAGAAGCATTCGGCGAAATTATAAAAGCAGGTTGCATTCGTGACAAATCAATTCTTCCGATGATTGATGAGTTTTTTGAGAGTGTAAATTTTGGCGGCGAGTCTGGTTCTGATAGCGATCCTGTTGGAGATTCAATCGATCTGAAATCATTAATAAAATTAACTTTCAAATCTGTTGGCGTAAAAATTCAAGTTGTATCAAAAGATTTTACTGAGCAAGGCGAGCGCGAACTTTTAAATTTCGGTCATACTTTCGCACACGCAATTGAAAAACATTCAGCCTATGAAGTGCGTCACGGCGAGGCAGTTGGAGTCGGTATGGTTTTTGCGGCGCATTTAGGTGTAGAATTAGGTACTACTTCTCCGAAAGTTTTGGACCAAATTCTTAAATCATTAAAAGTTGTTGGATTGCCATCAACATTATCTGAACTCGAAAAATACTCACCCGGAATTAGTTCTTATACGCTTGATGAATTTTTGAGCGTAATGCAAATCGATAAAAAAGCTCGAGGCGCAGATTTAAGATTCGTAGTTCTGCGCGATTTTGATGAATGGGAAATAGCGACTAATCCTTCGGCGGATGTTTTGAAGGCTGCGTTTGAGGCTACGGCTGGGGTATAAACCCACGTTTACAGCACGAAACCCCTATTTTTTCTTCTGATATTTCTCTTTAATAATCACAGCGAGTCTGATCGGTGATCCTTCAAAACCAAAAGTTTCACGAAGCATTCTGATCAAATATCTTCGATAAGTATCATCGAGATCCATTGTTGTGTAGACATTAAATTTTGGCGGACAAACATCAACTTGTGTGATGAAACGAAGTTTTGGCTGGCGGCCATTTCGCACGCGATGTGGATTTGAGGCGACGATATCTCCAAGCCAAGAATTTAGTTTTCCAGTTGTGATTCTACCTTTTCTTGACTCAAGTGCGATGTCAATATTCTTCTTAATATACGAAGTATGCCATCCGGTTTTTGCAGACAAATTAACTCTAAGTATCCAAGGCCATTGACCGAACTCGCGCTCTAATTCTTCTTCAAGTTTCACTTTTCGCTCTGCATCCATATCATCCCATTTGTTTATGACAAGCACAATTCCGACGCCTTGCTCGGCTGCCTCACTGACAACTTTTATATCCTGAACTGATATAGGCTCGCTACCGTCAATTAAACATAGTCCAACATCAGCGCGCTTTAATGCGGCGAATGTTCTTAGAACTGCAAAATAATCACTACCTTGCTCAGACTTAAAACGACGCTTAATACCGGCAGTATCAACGAAACAATATTTATCTCCGTCAAGCGTAATTATCTCATCGATTGGATCGCGAGTTGTACCAGGAATATCTGATACGACACTTCGCTGCTCCCCCGAAAGCATATTTAAAAGTGACGATTTTCCAACATTCGGTTTTCCTAAAATCGCAATTTGTGGTAGTGAATATCCTAATGTTGTTGGGTGTTCTGGATCATCTGGAAGCGCCTCAATTATTCGGTCGAGCAGCACATCAACATCAATTCCATTAAGCGCAGAAATCGCTGTTGGTTCTCCCATTCCAAGATTCCAAAAACCTGTAGCGGTAAGAGCATCTGATTCTTTGTCTGCCTTATTCGCACATAAAATCACAGGTTTTTTTAATCGACGAATCGTTTTTATAATATCCTCATCAGTCTGAACAATTCCCTGTTGCGTATCAACAACTAGTACCAAAACATCCGCATATTGCGATGCATATTCAGATTGTACCGATACTAAATCATTCAAAATATGCTCTGGAGTATTGAACATTTTATCCCAGCCGCCTGTATCAACTATCGCAAAATCCTTGCCTTCGTATGATGCGGTGTATGTCACGCGATCGCGCGTAACGCCCTCAATATGCTCAACAACTGCTTTATTCGTGCGAGTGATTCGATTTACAAGTGTTGACTTTCCAACATTCGGACGCCCAATTACAGCTACAGTAGGAAGAGTTTTTAGGTTAGCAGGTTTCTTTTTTTCTGGTACAGAATCGTCATCAAAAAATTCCGACTCATCGAAATCATTAAATTCGTCATCCTCTTCATCAGCCAAACTTACTTCAAACAAATCTAAAATATGATCCACAGTTTGATCAAAAGTTAAATTCGAATTATCTACTAGAATCACACCTTCAGCAGGAGTCTCAAAATTTGCATTTGCTTTATCTTTACTGTCGCGAGATTTTACATCATCTTTTTCAGCAGCTAGCTTAGCTTCTTTCGCTAATGTTCCTGGATGTTTTTTCGCATCTTTTATAGCTTTAATTTCGGCGTCAGTTTTATGAGCATTAGTGCTTTTAATAACCTGAGCATCGCGTCTAGCTTGACGAACTTCATCTGATGCAGTTAATAGAATTCTTAAAAGTGCATTTGGACAAATTACAGTTGTTGCATCTCGTCCTTCAACTACAACTCCATTTGAAGATATTTGAGATATTTCAATTTTATTGTCAAATATTTTATTTAGAAATTTTCTAACTTCTGGTTTTGATGCATACTCGGATACGTTTGCAGCGATATCAGTCATTCTAATTCGATCTGTATATTCTACATTATCTATAAAAATTCTGAACTCATCTGGGTCTGGAGTGATTGAAATTTCGAGATCTTTTAATCTATCAGCGCTATATTCAAATGAATCGATATTGTCAACAAAATAGGCTGTAACAGCGCGATAATAGCTTCCTGTATCTATATAATCATATCCTAAAATTCTTGCGATTTCTTTGCAGGTCGAAGATTTTCCAACGCCGCTAGGTCCATCAATTGCTATTACTGTCATAATTCACCATTTCCATTTTCATTATTATTTTTAGATTCTTTTTTTAGAAATATTTGCGTAAAATGTTTTTTCGCAGCTGGTTTATTAGGAAAAATTTTATTTGATAAATCAAATCCATTATCACCAAAATAAACATTCACTTGAGTTTTTTCATAATTTATATTTACTCTTGAGTGAATTTTTTTGTATACCTCATTTTCATTTGAATTAATTGTTCTAATCATAATCGATTTAATATGTTTAGAATATGACCTTACAATCCATAGATAAATATTCAGGTCTTGTTGTCCATCATCTCCCGCTAATATCCATTTTGTATTTGGAAAAAATTCAATTAAATGCTTAATTTGGGTATATTTATGCGATACAATTGAATACGATAATTTAGATTTTGTCGCCATTAAATTGCTTAACAGATATGCACCTTTTGGAAAACCATTTGAAGAAATAAATTTTCTGATAGTAGAATATATATTCCAAGGTGACATTGATAAATAGAAGAAAGCAGCTTCTCCATTATATTTATCATTGATTTGATTATACAAATTGCTCATTCCTTTCACAGGTTTTCTATTAAATGGAGATGACAAAAGTTGATTATAAATAGCCCTAAAAGTTTGTGGTACATTACTTATCATAATAGTATCATCAATATCACTTATCAGTCCAACTTTCAAATTAAGCGGGTAAACATATAATTTTTCAAAGTATTCTTTTTTAAATATAGAAAATGAGATTTGATGCTCGCCAGGCTCTAATTCATAATCAATTATTTCATCAATATATCCTGCAGAATCTGTTAAATATGTTTTATTGACCAGTTTACCATCAATAAAAATCTGTACAGGAAAATTTGGTACTTCAGTTGTGAAGAAATTAAAAAAACCTCTTTTTACACGTTCATTTGACCAATCATATTTTGAGATTAATATACGACAAAGCATACGCACTTTTTGAGTATTTCCATAACAATAATATGTTGTAACACGAGGTTTGTAACCCTTTTTTATTAGAAAATTTGCATTATGTTTAGCAGAGAATTTTCCAATATTATACAAAAAATCTAGTGACATTATATTACTTTTTTTTACTCTTTTTGGAAGGTTTAGTAGCAGATGTTTCGCCTAAACTAGTCGAAGGTTGACCATGTTCAATCGGCTTCCATTCAACTTTTGAGAAAATTGCTTGAAAACTAATCGGCATATAACTAAGCACATATAGTGGGAAACTTAAAATAAATACAACGATTTCTTTATTGGAAATATCAAGTTTATCTCTTTCGGCAACTATTGTAATTAATGCAAATATCATCATTAGGAATAATCCTATTACCGTCATTAGTGCCATTGATTCTAGCGAACTAACCTGACCAGCAACAGACTGTATCCCAAGTGCAATATACAAAGCACCAAGGCCTAATCTTATAATTTGAAGGAATACCCATGGCAAAATTAATAGCGACAAATCGACGCAAGAAAAATCGCCTTCTTTAATCGCACGTCTAATTAAGGCATGTCCATATTTACTAAATACTTGCAAAAATCCTTTAGACCAACGAAGTCTTTGACGCCAAGATTGTGAAAAAGTCACAGGTTGCTCATCATAAAGCATTGCTTTTCCACAATATCCGATTCTGTCACCATTAAGTACAGTGTCCATTGTGAACTCCAAATCTTCTGTGAGTAAATGATGTTTCCAGCCATTATTTCTGGTTTTTATTCGCTGAGAAAACATAAATCCTGTACCACCAACATGGCAAGATGTACCAATAATCATACGTGAATTGTTAAGAAGTCTAGACTCTTTTATAAACCAAAGTGCTGATGCAGCGCTAACCCAATTTGTAGAAGTGTTCTTGGAATTACGATAACTTGTGATAACTTCATATCCAGAAGAGAAACATTTATTCATTTCTTTTATATAATTTTTGTCTAAAATATTATCAGCATCTAGTACCAAAAATGCATCATAGTCATCATCTTTATGATTCATTTCGTTAATCATATATTCAAGAGCATAGCCTTTTCCAATCAAATCTAGATTTTCTCTTTCTACAACAGAGGCGCCTAAATCTCGACAAATCTGAGCAGTATTATCAGTACAATTATCAGCACAAACCCAAATATCAACGAAGCTTTGATCATAATCACATTCACGAATTGATTTAATTAATTGCCCAATCACATTTTTCTCATTTCTTGCAGAGATTAATACACAAATTTTATGTGGATCAGCATCAGGGAATTCTTCAGGCTTACCAAATAGCCCGACGAATACACATACACCTTGATATATGATGCCGATGGCACCCACAAAAATAATCAGTGCATCAAAAAAATATAATAGAATCATACTAATATTTTACAGTAAAAAATCGAGAATCTTAGTATAATAGACATATAAATATAATGAAAGGCCTATAATGACAACATTAAAACATGGAACTGATTATCTTATCCCAAATAACTACTCTTTACAGTTAACTATCGATGCAAAAAATAAAGAATTTTTCGGTACAGTTATATTACAAGGCACACTGACAGAGCTTGGAATTAAAGAACATTTTTTCTTAGTACATGCTGATGAACTCTCTATAAAAAACGTTACTGTTAACAATGAAAATGCAGAATTTTCAGCGCAAGAAAATAATGAAATTCATATATCAATCGACGGGTCTGAATCTGAAATTGAACTTAAAATGGATTTTTCTGGCAAAGTAAATCAAACAATTATGAACGGTTTATATTTATGTAAATATAAAGGCGGAGAAATTTTTGCGACTCAGTTTGAAAGCCATTATGCTCGCAAAGCATTTCCTTGCATCGATGAGCCTGCTGGTAAAGCTACATTTGATGTTGCAATTTGCGTAATAAATGAGCATTCTGATTCTTATAAAGTGATTTCAAATATGCCTGAAACTTCAGTTGAAAAAAATGAAAATGGAGACTTAATTCATACATTCGATAAAACTCCTAAAATGAGTCCATATTTACTAGCATTCGCTGCTGGAAATTTTAATGAAATAAAATCATCTACGAAATCTGGTACTGAAGTTAGCGTAATGAGCTCACCAATTCAGCCTTTATCTCAGCTCGAATATGCACTTGATACTGCCGTAAAATCACTTGAATTTTATGAAGATTTTTATGCTACTCCATATCCGCTACCACGTTCAATTCATTTAGCGCTTCCAGATTTCTCAGCTGGGGCTATGGAGAATTGGGGTCTTATCACTTATCGTGAAACTGCATTATTATGCGAAGTAGATGCACCGATTAACCAGCGCAGACGCGTCGCAACAGTTGTAGCACATGAGCTTGCCCATCAATGGTTTGGCAATCTTGTAACAATGAAATGGTGGGATGAACTTTGGCTAAACGAAAGTTTTGCAAACTTAATGGAGTATATTTGCACCGATGCGATTCACACTGAACTTAAGATTTGGGATGATTACGAAATCACTGAACCTAATTATGCTCTTAGTCGTGACCGTCTTGAAGGGGTACAATCCGTTCAGCAAATTGTATCACATCCTGATGAAATTTCTACATTATTTGATGGTGCGATTGTGTATGCAAAAGGCGGAAGACTTTTAAAAATGATTTGGAAAATGCTAGGGACTTCACAGTTCCAATCTGGTTTAAAATCATATTTTGAGAAATATCATTATAGCAATACAACCGGAAAAAATCTTTGGGATTGTCTAGGAGATTGGGTTGAGGAATTTATAAATCCTTGGCTAAATCAATCAGGATTTCCATTAATTACAGCATCGATTGACGGAGAAAAAATCACTATTAATCAAGAATGCTTTGGATATAATGCAGAGAAAAACTGGACTGTACCACTATTTTCAAATATAGAAAATGTACCAGAATTATTAGCTGCAAAGTCTGCTGATTTTAATATTGATAGTAAATCATTTGATAATTTAGAGACATTACCGTTTAATTCTGAAAATGTAGGACATTATATTGTGAGTTATGATGATACTTTATGGTCAAAGATTATTGATAATTTTGATAATTATAATGATATGACAAAGCTACAAATTCTAAGTGAACAGGCAGTTCTTAGCGCTTCTGGATATACTCCAATTAGTCGTCATATTGAACTTTTGAAACTTGTGAAAAATGAAACTAATGCTGCTGTTTTCGATTCAGCAATTGTTCTAATCGGTGGTCTTCAAAAATTCGCTGCAGCTAATGAAAATTTACAGCCAAAGATTAATAGATTTATTTCTACAAATTTTCTTGATTTATTCTCATCTCTTTCAGCTAAATATTTACAAGATTCTAAATCCTTAAATATTGATGAACAGCAGATTTTTGCTAGTTTAATTAAGTTATATGCAAAATACGATCCTGCTACAATTTCGCCATCACTAGCTTCAATTTTAAATAGTGAAGATGTTGATTCTCTGATTCTATCAGGCTCATATATATATAAATGTAGCACTAATTCTGTCGGCGAATATACTGAGTTATTAGATTTATATAAGAACACAAATGATGCATATGTAAGATTAGATATTCAAGTCGGTTTATGCTCAGCAAAAACTTCAGATAAGATTTCAAAATTATTAGAGTTTATGCTAGATCATAAAAATGTTCGTCAACAAGATATTTATTCGTTCGTTGCACAATTGCTGTCCGGCAATAATTCAAGATATCTTACTTGGACTTGGATGAAAGATAATTGGAACTGGATTGATGACACTTTTGCAAATGATAAATCATTAGATATGTTTCCTCGTTACGCTGGAAATCGTTTAATTACAGTATCTGAGCAAAACGAATTTTTAGAGTTCTTTAGTGATAAAAAAGATAATATCTCGCTTAACCGTTCTATTTTGGTTGCTGAAAAAGAAATCGCAGCCAATATTAAATGGGTTGAAAATGAGATGGGTGCTTTAGAGGGTTCACTATAGAAAATTCCCTTTAAAGAGTTTACTAGCAGAAGGTTCACTAGTATAAACTAGTAAATTATGCTAATTACTAATCAATTACAGTAAATAAAGAGCGATTTTCTGATCCCAAATAAGTTGTAAGATCTTTATCATAAATAGTTTTTAAGAAATCACCATTATTCATAGTTTTGTTTACAGCATTTTTTAGAGATTCATTTCCAAAATGAACAGCAGCAGCAAGTGGATATTCAGGTCCAATAAAGCTGTGGGATATAGGTGCTTCAAGCTGAGGATAGTTCTTTCCAAAAGCTATTGAATCAGTATTATCAGTTAACATCAAATACTCATCGCTAGATAGAAGCATTGTTTTTGCTTCAATATCATTTTCTACGACTTTTAATTTATCTGCATGAAAACCATACAAATCTTCAATATAATTATAAGCAACACTTCCTCGCTTTACAATAATTTTATTAAAGTCGATATCAACTAAATCATCCGGTAGTGGCGCCATACCTACAGGCTTTACAATACCTAATTCAGTATTTAAATAAGGATCTGTGAATAGTACTTTTTCTTTTCTCTGTTCTGTAATAGAAAGATTCGCAACAACTAAATCAACAGTATTAGCTTCTAAAGCCGTGATTCTTTCTGCAGAATTTATATATACGAATTCAGGTTTTACGCCAAGATCTTCAGCGATTTTATTAGCTAAATCAACATTATATCCAACGGATTTATCATCAATTGTATAACTCCAAGGTTTGCGTTCTTCGTATATTCCAACTCTAATTACACCTTTTTTTTGTATATCTGAAAGTGAATTAAACTCTAATGAAGAGCGCTCTCTGTTCATATGCGTGATTGTCATATAAGCAAATCCTGCTACAATTGCTGCTATAATTATTCCAAAAAATACTTTATTACTCATATGTTTCCTTATCTATTTTACTATTTTTAATAAGGCTTCTTTGCCTTTTAATTCATCTTTTAATTTAGTGATTTTATTCTTATCTTTAGAATCAGCATTTTCAATTTGAGATTTTAATTTCTCAATAGAATCAATAATGCTTTGTTTAAATTCACTAACTCTATCGTCTGTATTATTTCGAACTTCTTCAAATTTCTTATCTTTTAATGCTGATAATTCATCAAATATTTTTTGTAAATCATTTTCAATTTTTTGAAATTTATCTCTTGGTACTTGTCCAATTTTATTCCAGCGATCTTGAATAGAATTAAGTGCTGCTGCTGCTGAATCTATATCTTTTATAGGAAGTATTTTTTGAGCTTCAGCAAGTAATTTTGTTTTAGCTTCGAAGTTTTCTTCCATTTTAGCAGTCATTGCAACATCAATTCGCTCTTTGAATTTGTAGAAAGAATTTCTAACATCAGCAAAAGCCTCAAAAAGCTCATCATCAGTTTCACGTTTTGTTCTACCAGCTTTTTTGAATTCCTCTAAACTATTATGAAAGAATTTAGATCCTTCTGCCCATTTTGGTGATTCTTCAGCTTGTTCATCCCAATCAGTTTTTGCAACAAATGCTCTTGCGCGATCAATAATATCTTGTTTATTTTTCATCACAAGATTAGCATTTTTCGAAAAGTCCTTATTGAATTCTCTCCAATTAAGATTGAATTTATATCTAGCATCATTAACTTTTTTAATCGCAGATTTTGGTACACATTTTACAAAACTAGATTTATAATATGAAAATTCAGATTCCAAATCATTAAGTTGTTTGAATGCATTTTTAAATGAGCTTTTTGAATAATCAGTATCACTAATTTTAACAATTTTATCAGCAAGTTCATCTACTCTAGCTTTTATTTTAGCATGATATTCTTCAAGATTCTCATCATTAATTTCAATTAATTTTTGAGGTTTTTTAGCTTGAATTGCTTTTTTAAATGCGTCACCTGGTGTGAAATTAGCTGGGCTTACTTTAGCTGTTTTCGCAGCAGATTTTGAATCGGCTGTTTTCGCAGCAGTTTTCGTAGCTGTTTTTGCAGCAGTTTTTGTACCAGATTTTGTTGCTGTAGCACCAGTTTTTTCAGCAGCATCTTCAGCAGATTTCGCTGTTTTTTTCTCAGTTACCATAATTAAATTCTCCTTATGTTGAAATTATTAGAATAATTCAACACCTTTAATTGTTACATCAAATTTAGGAGGTCCGTCTTGACTTCCATCAGTTGTACCGCGTTTTCCAACTTCTTCAATTGTATCGATACCAGATGTAACTTCACCAAATACAGAATATCCACCAGCTGCGTCAGCAGGAATTGATGTATCACCATAAACTAAGAAGAACTGGCTTCCCATAGATTCAGCGTTTCCGCCGCGTCTAGCCATTGCGATATAAGCTTTTTTGTACATTGCATCAGCAGGTGCGTTTTCGATTGGACCCCATTCATAGTTAGGTCCGCCAGTACCGTTTCCAGCTGGGTCGCCGCATTGTAGCACTTTGAAATTCGCAGTAGTTGTTAGGCGGTGACATTTTGTATTATTGAAATATCCTGATTTTGCAAGTGCAACAAAATTACCAGCAGCAATAGGAGCTGCATCAGGTAAAAGTTTGTATTTAATTGTACCAGTATTCATA
>JAISKS010000016.1 GCA_031260825.1 Bifidobacteriaceae bacterium | reverse complement strand
ACCGGGAATCCAGTCATTCCTACTCAGCCTGTCATTCCCGTTCCAGACAACTGCGAGCTCGCTCGACCGGGAATCTATGTCATTCCTGTGAGTGCGTGTCATTCCTGCTGTCATTCTCACGAAAGTGGGAATCTGTCGAGACTACGTTTTTTCCCTATTTTGTACTAATATTTGTGTGTTTTTTAGGGAAAAAACGTAGTCTCTGCAAAAGTATAGGGGTAAAACGAAGTCTCGAGAAAAAAATATCTGTCGAGACCCCCATTTGGAGTAGTTTTTACCCCAAAAAAACACCTAAAAACTACTCCAAATGGGGGTCTCGCCAAAATTTAAAGCATTATCTCCAGGCTTCTCCGAAATATCCACCGCGCCAACCGCGTGTTTCAGTCTTCGTATAAACATGTTTTAATCCGGGCAATTCATCTCGTACCGCATCTAAAATATCTTGAGCCAATTTATCCATATTTGGAAAGTTAATAAAATCAGGACTTGTACTAACATCTAATTCCACATAAATACTTCCAGGCGCATCATCATACATTATATATATAAGTCCCCTTAAATCTTTCTTATCAATATATAACAAATCACCAAAATCGCGAACTGCCCATTTTTCTAGTAACAATTGTTTTACCTCAGGCGCAAGCGGATCAGATTCCGGTTTTGGCGCAACAGGATTTTCAATAATTTCTTCAACAGTCATACATTTCTCAATTTGAAATCTATCGCAATATGCAGTTTTAGCAGGTGGGTATACGTTTATTATTGTAAATCCTGTACCAATAAGAAATAGTACCACTACTAATATGATTAAAATTATATTAAAGATTTTTGAAATATTTATATTACGCATTATTTATACCGTCTATTTAAATCCCTATCAACATCACGCTGCTTAATTGCATCGCGCTTATCATAAAGTTTCTTACCTTTTCCAACAGCTACTTCAACCTTAGCAATTCCATTTTTGAAATATATTTTTGTCGGTACAATACTGATTCCTTTAGTATCTAGAGCCTTTTTTAGTTTCACAATCTCTTTATGATGCATTAAAAGTTTACGTTTTCTTTTAGGGGAGTGGGCAAAAAAACCTGCAGAAAATTTATATTCAGCGATAAATATATTATTAAGAAACATCTCATAATCATCAGAAAATGTTACAAATCCATCAGAAATACTTGCACTATTTTTTCTAAGTGATTTAATCTCACTACCAGTTAGGACAATTCCGGCCTCATATGTATTTTCAATAATATAATTAAATTTAGCTTTCTTATTCTTAGCAACAATATAATTATTATTATCCTGAGCTTTATTTTTTTTCATACATTTATTATATAGGATATAAATATTTTTGCTAATTTAGTCCCATTTTAATATATGTGAAAATTTTGTGTTAAATATTAAAAAAATATGAAAACTTAATGTATAATATAAATTGTAATAAGGAGTACTTATGAATAAAACAAGTTTAGAAATATCTAACAGACTACTACAAGCTGACAATGAGAAGATTGTTTTCTCATCTGAGGCTGTTGAAAGTTTTGCTGACTTTGTTGTTTGGCAACAATTAAATACTAGAGAATTACGCAATAAAACTCCAATGGAAATTGCTTCTCTATTTAATATTTGCGCATTAAATAATGAATTCAGATTAAAAGTTTTAAATTCTATGCCCAAAGAAGAAGTTGTAACAGATGAAGTAGAATCATATAATGAATCTTACGAAGAGGTAGAACCTGAGGGTTTACTAAAAGATGAAATCTGGAAACAATTAGATGAATTTGAAGAGGCTGAAACTTTAAGCAACATTCCTGAAGTTACATTAGATCAACCAAAGAAAAAAAGAGCTGGTCTAAAAAAATAATAAGCTAACTTATATATCTAACCGGTGATATGCATTTTGCATATTGCCGGTTTTTTATTTTCTGCAATTGTCATTCCCATGAAAATGGGAATCCACGAAACACCCGCCTGTCATTCCCACGAAAGTGGGAATCTAAAAGCAGGAATCCACATTTATTCTAGTGTATAATATACTATATGAACAATATTTTTATCGCATTAGCTTTCGCATTATACGCAACAATTTTGCTACTAATCGGTGCTAATGGCAAAAAGAAAATCAAGACAAAATCAGATTTTATATTAGGCGGAAGATCTTTTGGAGCCCTAACATCTGCATTCTCGGCCGAAGCTGCAGATATGAGCGCATGGCTATTTATGGGACTTCCAGGCTCTATCTTATTATATGGTATCGGAAAATGTTGGATCGCCGTCGGACTCCTTATCGGTACAATTTTAAATTGGTGCATTGTAGCAAAACGACTTAGAGGCGCTTCTGAAAAATACGGAAACGCAGAGACACTTCCCTCATATTTTGCAAATCGTTTTGGTGATACAAATCCTATCTTAAAAAGAGCAATTCTACTATCAACATCAATAATAATTGTTGTATTTTTCACAGTATATTTAAGTAGCGGATTAGTCGCCGGAGGACTTCTCATAAGCAGTATTTTTGATGTAAATTATTATATCGCCGTTCCTATAATCGCAATTTTCATAATGAGCTATACAATTCTTGGCGGCTTCATCGCCATTAGTAATGCAAATGTTTTGCAAGGATCCTTAATGCTTTTCGCTGTTGTATTCCTCCCAATTATCACATTATTATTTTTACCGGGACAAGCAATTCAATTGCCCGACGGTACAATGAATGGTTTGCAAGACGGATTCGCTACGGCAATCGCTAATTTTCCTCAGCATTTTTTGAACCCGCTCTACTCAATTCCGTCCGTTAGTTCATCCGCTACAGACGCGATTGTCTCTGAACATATCTCACTAGTGAGCATAATTTCAGATTTATCTTGGGGCCTTGGCTATTTCGGAATGCCACATATTATCGTAAGATATATGGCGATTAAGGATGAATCTGAAGTAAAAAAATCTGCAATAATTGCAATATCTTGGGTTACAATTTCGCTCATCGCAATTTCATTTGTTGGAATTATTGGCCGCGCAGTATTTGGTACAAATGTACCAGGATCAGCTGAAAATGTATTTATTCAACTTCTAAAAATCAATTTCATAGATGGGCGATTTAATATTCCATTTATCGCAGGAATATTTTTATGCGCATTAGTGGCCGCAATTATGTCAACTGCCGCAGCTCAATTAATTATGTCAAGTTCAGTGATCGCTGATAATTTAATCGGCTCAGATGATCAAAAAAATAGCAGAAATAACAAATCAAAAGTTAAATCAAATGACAAATCTAAAGCCGAAATTTTAATAAACAGAGTTGTAATAATTATCGTCACAATCATCGCATTATTAATTTCACTTAAACCAGATAACTCAATTATGGGACTTGTATCAAATGCTTGGGCAGGCTTTGGAGCTGCATTTGGACCTCTAGTTTTATACTCACTTTATTCAACAAAAACCAATCCAGTTTCCGCAATCGCTGGCATAATTACAGGCGGATTAACTGTGATTATTTATGATTATTTACCTCTAAATACTTTTGGATATTCAGGTACACTTTATGAGCTAACCGGTTTATATTCACTCGTTCCTGGTTTCTTTTTGAGCGCATTCGTAATTTTTGTAACATCACGAAAAACCAATTAGGATTAAATTATGAACTACAAAGAATTACTTCCAAAAGGTGTTTTAGAATTAGGTACTATTTTTGAAAAAGCAGGATACGAACTTTCATTAGTCGGGGGGAGTGTTCGAGATATTTATTTGAATCGACCTGTATCTGATTGGGATTTAACAACCAGTGCTCTCCCTGATGAAATTGAAAAATTGTTAAAACCTTATGCCGATGAACTATGGACTGTAGGAAAAAAATTCGGTACAATAGGCTGCAAAAAATACGGTGATTTAATTGAAATCACGACATACCGATCTGATATTTATAATGATAAAGATAGAAAGCCAGTCGTAAAATTTGGTGATTCATTAACTGAAGATTTGAAGCGACGTGATTTTACAATTAATGCAGTAGCGCTTTCAATTTCTAATTTTGAAATCATAGATCCGTTCAATGGAATTAATGATATTGATGCTAAAATTATTAAAACACCAACTGATCCTAACATCTCATTTTCTGATGATCCTCTTAGAATTATGAGGGCTTTTAGGTTCACATCAACACTTGATAATTTTACGATTGAAGATAAAACTTTAGAGTCGGCTGTAGCGCTAAAAGATCGTTTATCTAAAATTTCAAAAGAGCGAATTAGAGATGAGTTCGTGAAATTAGTTTCTGGAAAAAATGCAGTTGCTGCGCTTAAATTAATATGTGATACAAATGTTTCGGATGAGTTCATTCCGGAATTAAATGCTCTAAAGATAAAACCGACAGAGGGATTTCATCATAAAGATATTTTTAATCATACTTTAAAAGTGTTACAAAATGTGATCGACGCAGAGACCCAACAAATTTACGAGAAACTAATTGATAATCCTGATGAAAGTCCATATTATATAAACATCCAATCTCCAGATATCACTCTTCGCCTTGCAGCAATTTTCCATGATATTGGAAAACCTAATACACGAAAAAATGAAGGAAAACCATTTGGGGGGCATCCTGAAAATAAATATGCTTCTGGAAAAGTATCATTTACTAATCATGATATTATCGGTGCAAAAATGACTAGAAAGATTTTTGACGGATTAAGATTTGATCATACAATTTCCAAAAAAGTTTATAAACTTGTAAGGTTACATTTAAGAGCGCATGGATTTGAAAATGGTGATTGGACAGAATCTGCAGTTCGAAGATATATTCACGATGGTGGAGAACTTCTGACAAGACTTCATATTTTGACGCTTTCAGATTGTACCACAAATAATCCAAATAGAGCTGCCGAGCTAAGAGATTCTTATGCGAGATTGCTCGCCTCTATATATGAGTTATTACAAAAAGAAGAGTTTGATAAGATTAGGCCAGATTTGAATGGCGAAGAAATAATGCAAATTTTAAATATATCTCCTTCAAGACAAGTCGGTGAAGCATATTCGTATTTATTGAACTACAGAATTGAAAATGGTCCAACTTCAAAAGAAAAAGTTGAACTTATTTTAAAAGATTGGGCTAAAGAAAACTTAAAATAACATGCGCGTAGTTTAACTACGTTTTTCCCTTTATTTACTGGTATTTTTGCTCTCAATAAAAAAGTTATTTACATTATTTTTTTTCATTTTAATATTTTTTTTCCATGCTCTCTGCAGGATAAAAATTTCTATACTATGATTGCTTTATTAATTTCACGAAAGGAAATATTATGAATAAAACACAATTAACAATAGCAGGAAATCTAACAAAAGATCCATTTTTTACAAATAAAGAAGGCTCTAAACCATTTTGCGCATTTACAGTCGCATGTAATAGAGATGTATTTAATAAAGAGGAAAATAAATATATTAATTTAGATACAACATATTTTGAGGTAAAGGCTTGGGGCCGTTTAGCTGAAAATTTAAATTCTAGTATCAAAAAAGGTCAGCCGGTTGTAGTAACAGGTCCATTACATGTGGAAACTTATGAAAATAAGGATGGCGCAGTTTATAGTAATTCAATCTTACATGCTGATTATGTAGGTTTGGATTTAGGAAAGGGAATTGCTGTATACGAAAAGAATTCGTTTTCACAGAAAGTCGAAAATACTCAGCCTGATCCTGCAACTGACACTTCAGCTCCGTTTGAAAGTCAAATCCAACCAACTCCGACTGAAGGACAATCATCAGATGGTACAGATAATCCAAATTTTTTACAAAAAACTGAATAATTTAAGATTTTCTGTAAAACATATGCTATAATTATTTATAGCTATTCCCCATGGTGTAATTGGCAGCACGCGAGCTTTTGGTGCTTTAGGTTGAGGTTCAAGTCCTTGTGGGGAAGCTAGTTCAAATTGTTCAAAACATCTCTTCGAGATTTTACTAGTTCAATTGCTCAAAACATCTCTTCGAGATTTTTGATGCCATATTTGTCATTCCTGCGATTACTATCCATCGGGAATGACAGCTTAAATGACCGTTATTTAACAATTTACATTTTTTTACATTTTTTTATAGTAAAATAGTATTATGACTCATTCTACAATCATTTTAGCTGCTGGAAAAGGCACAAGAACCAAAACAAAAACTCCTAAAGTATTACTTGAAATATGTGGTTATACATTAATTCAAAGAGTTATAAATACTGCATTAGAATTAAATCCAGATGAAATAGTAATTGTATTAAAACATGAAGCAGATGAAATTCGTGAACATATCGAAAAAACTTTTTCTAAAAATCCTAATATTAAAAAAATCAAATTTGCAATTCAATCTGATATTCCCGGCACTGCTGAAGCAGTAAAGAATGGACTTAGTGAGCTTCAGCCTGATGCTGAAAATATCTTAGTTTTATCAGGCGATGTACCACTTATATCAAAGGAAACTATTCAAAATCTTTTTGATATAAACTATTCTCCTGTAAAACTTTTAACCACAAATTATGATAATCCATTTGGCTATGGAAGGGTTTTACGCGAAAATAATGTAGCAGATAAACCAGTTCCAGTAAAAATAGTTGAGCAAAAAGACGCAACGCCAGATCAATTAAAAATCAAAGAAATTAATACAGGTATTTATGTTTTTAATAAAGATTTCTTAAAAGAAAACTTAGAAAATATCGATACAAATAATTCTCAAGGAGAACTTTATTTAACTGACTTAATCGAGTTAGCTTATCAAAATAATTCACCTGCGGAAATCCTAAATCTTGAATCAAATAAATCATATGAAGTTGAAGGTGTAAATGATTTGGTACAACTTGCAAATCTTTCAAAAATTCGTCAGATTCAAATAAATGAAATGCATATGCGATGTGGCGTTTTAATCACTGATCAAACGAGAACTTATATCGAAGAGGATGTTCAAATCGGCGCAGATACAAAAATTCTTCCTGATTGTTATATTATGAAAAATAATAAAATTGGATCAAATTCGATGATTGGACCAATGAGTTATATTCGCCCAAATAATATAATCGGTGATAATGCGAAAATCGGCGCTTATGTTGAAGTAAAATCAATTGAGCTCGGTGATGGTTCTAAAGTACCACATTTAAGTTATGTTGGCGATGCGACAATCGGTGAAAACACAAATATTGGCGCTGCAAGTATTTTTGCAAATTATGACGGTGTGAATAAACATCATACGACTGTTGGCTCAAATGTTCGAATCGGCTCGGATACAGTGATAATCGCGCCATCAGTTATTGAGGATAATGTATATTCTGGTGCTGGTACTGTCATCAAAGGTGAAGTACCAAAAAATTCTTTAGTAATTAGTGAAAATCGTATGAAAATCAAAGAAAATTGGACTAAAGAAAATCGCTAAAAACGCAAAAGATTTATCTAATAAAATTCACTAATTATCCTTATTAAACCTACAAAAAAAATCGTTTTTTTATTTTTTGTGATACAATAGTATTATGAAATTAAAAATTGCAATAACACTAATAATTTCAACAACGATCTCTGGCGTAGCTTATGCTATAAATAATTCCTTAAACCCCGAATCTTCAAACTGTGATGATACACTTTGCGTAGTGGCAATCGCACCAACTAATGGAAATATATCGGGCGGAAATACTATCACAATTACTGGTTCAGGTTTTCCCGACTCTGCAAAATCATCAGATTATACTCAATCTGGGCTAGTTTTAAATTTTGATGGTGTAGATAATTTAGCTACAGGCGACGATACACAGCATTCATCCAGTACAACAACCTGGCGCGATTTGGTTCAAGGCGTTGAATTAACTAGAGCAGGTACAGCAGGTTCAACAACAAATGATACTGATTCGCATTGGACAGATCGAGGATGGCATATTGGTACAACTAATGCTGCATATTTTATAAAAACTGGTGGACTAACTGCAATAACTAATCCTGCCCTTCCAAAAAACGCAGAACCAATGACTGTTGAAACAGTATTTCGCCGTCCAGACGATACAAATGTTACTAATATTTATGCGATGAGCTTTTTTGGATATTTAGGAGGAGGAACAAAAACCTATAAAAATATGTCATTTTTATATTATCAAAGTAGCGCTGCTGTAGACAATTATGCCGGTGATACTTGCTCAGCTTCTGGCGCTGCATATAGAGCAGATACTCCGTCAACTAACCCATTAAGACAGCCTAAAGGAATTGTATCTGCACAAGGTACATATTCTGGATCTACAGCTGGCGGTCATTTTAATTTGCTTATAAATGGACAAGGAAACGGAAGTTCTAATTTACCCGCAATGTGCTCACATGATGCTACATTAGCAATAACAATAGATGACGCAGCTAATTCTTATATTTCAATTGGTTCTCGCGCATATGAATTAATTGCTAAAGGTTATGAAGTACTTTCATATAGAGTCTATAATCGCGTGCTAGGTTCTAGTGAGCTTGGCAAAAATGCAACTGTTGATCAACAACGTTTCTTATCACCGATCTCAGTTAATATCGGGGGAGTGGCTTGTGAAAATCCTTCTGTGATTTCTGCAACAAAGATGACTTGTAAAGTACCAGGCTCTGTTGACGTAGGATCTAAAGATTTACAAGTGAATTATAATGGCAAATCTGTAACGCTTGAAAATGCATATACTTATGTTCAAACCACGATTACTTCAGTTAGTCCAAATATTGGATCCACAGGTGGCGGTCAAAAAATTAATATATATGGTACAAATATTCCTTATGTTTCAACCGATGATTACGCTGCATCTGATAATTTAGTATTACATTATGATGCTCTAAATAACACTGGTATGGGCGATGAATATCATAGCAAAACTACAAATAATTGGACTGATTTAAAACAAGGTTTTGTACTTCCCGCAACAGGTGCTATTGGCGTTTCTGGTAGCCCTGCGAACTCATATTGGACAGATAATTCTTGGCATATTGGTACATCTAGCCCAGTTGTTTGGTACACAGAAGGCAATATTACAAATGTAAAAGGATTACCTGCAGGCAATTCTCCTCGAACTGTTGAAACAGTATTTCGTCGTCCAAATAGTAATGTTGGCGGCGGAGATAGTGCCATAAGAATGGTTTCTTCATATGGTACATATAACGGCGCCGGATATTCTGGACAATCTTTTTCAAATACATATTATGTGAACTCATTTATGACAGAGGTGGCGTATCCAGGCAATTGCCTATCCGGCTTTGGTACATCTGCTGACGGTAGTAGCGCTGGAGCAGGATATAATGCATCTACGCCAGCTAATAATCCCCTTAGAATGCCAAATGTTTTGATTTCATCTCAAACTACTTATTCTGGCCCAATTGGGGGAGAGTTTAGAATGACTATTAACGGCAGTGATGCAGGATTTGGTGCAAGATGCGGACGCGATTATACTGCAATAAATACTGTAATTAATCAGCCTACTTCCAGAATTGCTCTTGGTACACGTATGCTACCTGGTCAGGAAAATATTGCCGCATATGATTTTGAGATTTTATCATACAGAATCTATGATAAAGTGCTCACAACTGAAGAACTTATAAAAAATTCACTTGCTGATTCGACCAGATTTGTTCAACCTCCTCGCGTGTTTATTGGTGCCACTGGTACAAATTCAGATGCTGAATGCACTAGCGTTGTCGTGGTAAGCGGTTCTCAATTATCTTGCACAACCCCTGGTTTAGCAGCTAATACATACAAAATTTCTATGTATTATGATGGAATAAAAATCGGGGTAATCAATAATGGCTATACTTCTGTTGATAGCAGTGCAACATATATTAATTCTTATTCTCCAATTGTATCTCCAAAATTTTCAACAGATAAAATTCTCACTATTAATGGAAACGCATTAGGAGAAGTTACAGAAGTAAAAATTGGATCTAATATTTGTGGTACATTAACACATGTTAGTCCAGCACAAATCACTTGCAAAATTCCTGCTTTATCTGGTACAGATTCTGTTGGTACTAAAGATATTGTTCTTACAATTTCGGGAGCAGATGCTCAAACACTTACAAATGCATTTAAATATATTGAAGTAACACAAAATCCAGTTAATTATCGCGTATATAGTTCTGATGCAAATGAATATATGCTTAGTGGTACAAATACAGATGCTGTATCAGTTGAGCCTAATTGGGATGGTATAAATTCGATCGAAATAACTTATCCAGATACATTAACATCCTCAGCTCTTCCTGCAGGTTGGACACCAACTTACCCATCAGCTGGTTCAGGATTAACAACATTGAAACTAACTTCATCTGCACTTCAATCTGCAATTAATGTTGAAGGACTATTAAGCGCTCTTAAATTTACAGGAACTAGTGATAGTGGCTCGATTTCTATTAAATTATTCAATGGCCTTTGGGGCTAAATTTATCACTGTCATTCCCATTGTCATTCCCACACAAGTAAATGCCACGAAGAAGAAAACCTCTAATGCAACAAATTTGCAGAAA
>JAISKS010000037.1 GCA_031260825.1 Bifidobacteriaceae bacterium | reverse complement strand
TCTAAAACGGAGACAGTATATCGATGAGTATTGGGAGAGCTTTGGAAGCATTCTAATCAACACGACTCTAAAACGCATCACGCGCCTCCGTCTTATTCTTCCATGCTTTGGAAGCATTCTAATCAACACGACTCTAAAACCTCGGACATTACATTTTGTACATGTTAAGGCTTTATCTACGCCGCTAAGCTTGGCGGGCTTTCAACAAGAATACTTCCTATTTTGATAATTTTATAATATTCAATTTTCAAGGTACCATTTTGGCAGTATTCCAAAATTAAACTAACAAAATTAGGCTTGAATGTTACATAGAAGAATTACTATAACGATCTCTATTTTCATTTTGTCACTTTAAATATAACTTTTTGCTTATTCTAAACAGCATGCCCTAAAGAAGTGATAATTACTAAATTTTGCCTATGATAAACTACCATAACTATGCAACTTCACTATATTAATTATACCATTTTCTCCTTAATAAGTACATAATCTTCATCTAAAAAATAAGACTCTGAAATCCCCGCAGGTATTGAAATATCAAGCATTAGTACATCAACATTTTCAAATAATATCTGATCTTCTAGACTTTTCACATCTGCCGAAGTAAGATAGCTTGCAGCATTAATAAAAATGATTAATTTCTTTTTTGACAAGTATTTATAGACTTGTATTATCTCGAGCATTCGCTCAAAAATAGTATCACTTGTAACTTCTACTTGCACACCCAATGCTTTAAAAACTTCAGGAAATGTGATTTCATCAGATTCTAAATCAATATTAAAATCAAGTAGTTCTGCATTTACTAAATTTGTAACATCTTGTAATAGATTGTCGATCTGCGTTTTCTCGTCTGGTTTTTCTGAAATTTGGGATTCTAAATCTCTATAAATAAGCTTTAGAATAGCCGCTGAATTCACATCAAATCCAAGAATATCCGTAATAACCATTAAATCACTAAACTTTATCATATTATATCTATCATCAAATATTTTTATGTAATCAGCATTATCTGCATATAAATATAAACCTTGAACCACTTTTGCAAAAACATTTCGGTTCTCGATAACAAGGCTTGTAAGATTTGAAATTTTTATCGCTTCATCTAGATATTCAAAATTAAAATTCAAACTCATGTTTCTAAATCTTCCCAAGGATCATTCCCTAAAAAAACTACTCGACTATCTGTATTTGCGATACTCATATTTTTCTCACCATGCAGATACACCATGCGAGCAAATTGCTTTTCCGTAACCGTAAGAAGCGTTATATTTCCACGTTTTGGATTTGCTTTTTCTAAACGTTGTACTAATGCATTGCATGCTGTAGAATTTAATAAGATTTTACTATAGACACTGTATTGATGCATAATAAAACCCTCGCTTAATAAAAATTTGCGAAACGTTCTATACGCCCTCTTGTCTTCAGGTGTAATAGTAGGCAGGTCAAACATTAATACTATTCTCATAAATCTATAACTCATATCTCAAATTTTGGTACATCTAATTTATCAGCGTGCAAACAATCAATTATTTTCTTCGTATAATCGCTAACAATATTGGTTAGATACATTTTTTGATTCTGATAATCATATGTATTGGTAAACAAGTCAAGTAATCGTCTCTTCATGACAGAGAAGCTCTTTTCTCTATATTCATAGATAATTTCGTCTACTAGCGGACGAAAGGGCTCCATGACATCACTTGCAAAATTAAAATCATTAAATTGATTTTTGTGGTTTATACCTAGCTGCGTCATACAGCCACATTTCACAATTTCTCTAGCAAAGAGTGACATAAGGAGAGTATATCCATAATCTAGCCCAGCATTAATATCTATCGGCAGCTCTCTTGAAAAGTTATTTCCATAAAGTGTATTGAAATAAGTACGAGCTGCATGAGCTTCTTTGTTTTCAGGATCTTTCACAGACAAACCATCTAACATCATAAGTATTGATTTCGATTTATCTAAAAAGTTTCTATATGCCAAGAACTTTGCCTGATTTTTAATTTTTTGATTTGTGATGTCAAGAAAAACATTACTTTTAATATCTTCACCCCACTCAATTTGTTTTTGCAGTTGCAATGATGAATCATGTCTTGCATAATAGGGCATGAGGTATGATGAGGGCAAACGCTTTTCAGAGCAAAAGATAACCAACACATTTTTTTCTATCAGTTTATGCAAAAGTGCAGTAGTAATAGCAATATTTGTGGTCTCTAACATCAAAACATCAATATCTGCAATAAATATTTTTTCTATCTGCGTCTCTGACTTGTAAATCAAATGGTTATTTTGATAAGATAATTTGCTATGATTATTAACAGTTACTACTCTAAATCCCATGATATTCCTCGTCACATAATTTTGTGTTTGCGTTGCTTGATAATTTTTGTTATAATTTAAGTGTTGAAAGCATTCTAATCAACACGGCAAGTTAAAATAAGCTTTATGCGTAATCAACTTGAAAAAGTATGGGCGTCATCGCCCTTTTTTATTGTAAAAAAGTTAATAAATCATATATCCATTACTTCTCATCTAAGGTGAGCTTCGCCCTTGTTTCATACAAGCCTGTTATTGATTGGTGGATGAGGGTCGCATTTTCTGAAATTGTGTTATTGCTTGTCAGTTGTTGCGCAGTTGTACCAAGCCCTGCTTTTTGCAAGAATTTCAAGTTTTGACTTGATTTTGAGGGAGAAATAACTTTAAGCATTTCAGATATTATTGCTATTTTCTCGTCTTTTTCAGCAGAAGAAAAATACTCTTTTATATCTGAATTCAATAAATGTAATTTATCACTTTTTTTCTTACACGCTCCATTAGCATCTAATACCTCTGCAAATAATTTATTTTTAATAATAAATTCTGCTAAATTATCATATGTATCAAGTAATTCTTTATCAGTTGAGCATTCATTAGCAATTTCAATTATAGGTAATTGCGATCCACTCATAGCCTCTTGATAACTTGAAAGCAATCGCGGTACACCATTTGGTAATAAATATTTAGTATACTTCGCCACTTTCTCAACAACAACTTCTACAATTTTCTCTTTAGAATATAACTCTTGCACAAAATTCAACTTATTCTCAGACTTTAAATAATCACATGCAAGCATAGCCGGTATCGAAATCGGTTTCATTTCATTCTTAACATTTCTCACAACAACTGTAAATGCTGAAATAGGGGATTTTGTACCACCATAACGATTGGGATTGCGTTTTTTCTTAGTACCAGCAGCAAAATTCTTCGCTTTCTCATCGGCTTTATAAACAGATTCATCTCCAAATTTGCCTGTTTGAATTTCAGTTTTCTTGACAACATTGACATTTCTCAAACTCAAATTTTGCTTTATCTTAGCTATCACTTCATCACGATTCCAAAATTCACCAGACATATATGCTGTTTTTCCATCTTCGTCTGTCACATAACGCATCCAGTCTTCATCTATCATATCTGCAAGCAACTGCTTGAAATAATTTTGGCGTTGTCTACCAAACTTACCAGTTTCATTTTGCGCTTTACGTTGATATTCGCCATAAACCCACATATCATGTAGATCGGGGCGTGTTTCATAAACATAAGTTGCAACAACAGCATTGAGATAGGCATCATGTGCGTGGTGATAATCATTCAAATCGCGGTTTTTAGGAAATCCTTCGTGAACATGAACTTTGACAAAATTTGAATCATTATATTTTGTTTCAGCTACTTTACCATTCGGCAAAAATTCCTTATTATCATAGGCATAATGAACGTGATGATTTGTCGCATTTTCACAATCAAAATCTTTTACAGCAACAAATACTTCTCCGTGGCGAAATTGGTTCGTCAGATCAGCATTTGGTGTTAAGATTTCTATCTCTGATGATTTAAAATAATCAGACAAAATATTTGCGACATGCTTTGTAATTTGTCGTGTTTCAACTAACTGGCGATTGATAAAACCAGATTTGCGTTCATCAGATAAATGACCCAATTTTAGGTTTGCTAATTTACGCGGTGATACTTGACCACTCTTTGCAAGCAGTTCCCAATAATCACGCATTTTATTAATAATCGCTTTATTTGGTACATCGCCACCTTTATTTTGATTTTCAGATTTCAAAACCAAAACTTTGTTATCAAAGGAATCATCTTTAATATAAGTTTGTGGAACAATATGGTCAACCTCATACTCCGAAAGTTTATTCGAATCTAAGCAAGCACTACCATACATAGATTTACCATTTTGTAAGAAATACAAGAATAATTTTTCATCATCAAAACGATGAGCATCTGAAATATCACTAAACTTTGACTTGATTTTTTGAAAATCCTTTTCCGAGTAATCCACATCATCAATAATATCTTTCGTTTTTTCAATAAACGTATTGTAGAAATCTTCGATTTGGCGTTGACGTGTCTTTGTACGGCCTACACTATT
>JAISKS010000068.1 GCA_031260825.1 Bifidobacteriaceae bacterium | reverse complement strand
GTACTTTATGCTCTGTACCTTGTGATCCGTATAAATCAAATTCCTGTGTTGTTGTATCAATTGAATCCTGATTATATCCTGTATGATTTGATGGTTTAAAACGCAAAGTGGAAACAATTACACAATTTTCACTCTGTAGTTCCCATGTTGCTGTAGCTGTTTCAACGATAGTATCATTGGCAACAATTTTACTAGGTTTAAATTTCTTTAAATCAGATTTTAAAGCATTTATATTAGCTTCGCTACTTAAATGATTCTCTGTAGTATCTTGACAAGTACCTTCAACCGAGTCTTTAGAAATTGTTGTAGTTAAAGTATATTGAAATACCATATAAAGATTAGATGGTGTTAATGCAGTATAGGGTAATTGATTATACGGCGTTTGTGTAAACGTTCCACCGCCTAAATTACCTAGATCAGCACCAATAACTATACCGAAATTAGTAGCTTTGACAGATGCGTGAATTGGATAAGTTATATTATCAGCAAAAGCATTATTTTTATTTTGGCTTAAAGCGTTAATATACGCATATGATGCTGCGATCAAAACAGCAAAAATAGAAATTAATATAATTATTGACTTGTTTTTTATAGATAGATTTCTCATAGGTATATTATACACTATAATATGGGGTTGTCAAGTGTATTTTGATGATGCACAAAACTTTCACTATAATTTAAGATAACTGATTATTTATATACTCTCTGATATCTTCAAAATTCCCATCGCCGAGAACAGGGTGCACAATATGAGTACCATATTCAGTAGTAGAAATCTCAAATAAGTTTAAATCATCTTTATAAAGTAAAATCTGTTCTAGTGAGTTTGTATTTTTCGCAAGTTTAATAAGCTGTTTTACATTTTTATAATCGAAATTTGTTTGAATATGATTTGAGAGTAATTCTATTAATTTTTGAGGTTTTTTTAGAATATTATTTTGTTTAAGTTTTAATAATAGCGCATTAATTACGATTTTTTGATTTTTTGCGCGGTCAAATGTTGTCTCATCGCTAAGACCATAACTTCCCTCTTTGCTATTGCGCGCTCTGACCAGATTCATACATGTTTCGCCGTCTAAATGCTGATATCCGGGTGCTAAATTAAGTCCGACCGCCTCATCATAAATTCCCCTTGGATCATCGGTATATGGCTCTATATCAATTCCACCAACCAAATCGATAAGCGAGCGCAATGCTCCATAATTGATTTTTACAAAATAGTTTGTATCGAGTCCGGTGATTTCGCTTACATGGTACATTATTGTGTTTGCACCGGAATCAAATGGGGTTAAGTTTTGAGCAGTCGTGTTTTGCTCATTCGTATTTTGAGTATTCGTGTTTTGAACAGGCGTGTTTTGATGGAAATCATTTTGAATTGAGTTATTTTGATTGAAATCGTATCCGCATATATACATTTCTTTTAAGTGCACTCCAACCGAAGCTGCCTCATACTTACAATTTTCTTCATCTGGTACAATAATATCGCGCGGAATGTCAATATATTTAACATCATAATTATTCGGATCAACACTGAGCAAAGCGATTGAATCCGCGTACATTGGATGGTCGTTTTTAATATCATCATCACTCATTCCAACGACTAAAATATTTACTCTTCCATTAGAATCAGTAATAAGTTTTTTGTTTGAAAGAATTAGATTTGCTGGTTTGCCTTCGAAAATATTTGAACTAGCAATTGGGGAAAGCGCGGTGGAGATTATCCAGACGACTAAGATTGCGATGAGGGTAATTAGCCAAATGATCACTACTAATGACCGTGAAGAATTCTTCACTTTAATCCTTATCTTCAAGAATAATTGGACCCGCGATTTGCTCTCCAGTAATTATCGCGCGGTCAACTGCATGTACAGAATTAAGTGGATAGCAAGTGTATAATATCGCAAAACGATGATCGCGCTCAAGCACTCTTTCTAAGATCTTAAATGAATCAGCAGACTGCACATGTTTATCTGTAACTTTATATGTGAATACACCATAATCAGTTGTAATTGTAAAAAGATCTCCCAAATTTAAATACCAAATCTTTCCAAAATCTGGCAACCATCCTGTACCTTTTCCAAAATATGATTGATTATGACCTTCGATGATCACAGGACCGAGCTCGCCTGGCCAAGCAGAAAATGAAAAATGTCCTGGCTGATTTTTTATAGCATCATCATTTGCGCCTTCAATAATATCTTTATGAAGTGCTTGTGATGGTACATCGATAGAGCCAAAAGGTTCCATATATAATGGTTTATTTGGAGGATCAATAAATGTTATCGGCGTATTTTCTTCACCAGTATTAACATTCATATCAAAAGGAGTAGCAATATTTTGCGAAATATCAATTGAATAATTTGATGGTTTTATATTTGGTACAATAATATTTGAGATAGGAAATGCAAGAACAATCGCAGTAATAATTATACAAAGATTATATATTATTAATTTTATAGGAGTAATTTTGATTAATGCATTTATTTTTTTTGAAGGTGTATCTGCAATCTTTTTTATTTGCTTAGATTCTTTTATTGAAATCTGATTATACAAAATTATTAAAATAATTATTAATGTAAGTAGAATTATTATCACAATATTTATTGTAACAATTTGGTGGTTCAAATCATCTGCAATATTTTGTTCAGGCTGAGCTAATTGCTGAATAAGAGTAGCGTAACGAATATTTGTATTAGCAGAAATTTCTGATATATTTGAACTTATCTCATCAGATATTGGTATTTTTTTATTATCAAAAAAAGTTTTGAGACCTGCTTCAATTGAATCACAACTTGGATATATCGCTAATGCGACTGAGTTTATTAAAATAGAATTTTGATTGATATTATCTTGGTTAGGCTTTACGATTTGAACAGTAAGATCATAGTCAGATAATTTGAAATCTGTATCGGCAAAAATTTCATTTTGAACTGTAGAGTTTATTATACTAACTAATTCATCTGAATTAATTACTGTTTTTGAATTAGGCAAAAATGATATTTTTTCATCGATTTGATTATATCTAATGAATAGAGAAATATCTGCAATAATTAGCAGACAAAGAATTATATTAATAAATATTGTACCTATTAATATATAAAGATTTTTTGAATATTTAGGTGGAAGCGGAGGGGTCGAATTTATTAGTTCAGACATAAAAAATCACCCCAAAAAAATTTTACTTAAAAATTTGACTTAAAATTTGACATAAAAAAATCCCCCTAGAAAATATTCATTCTAGAGGGATTAATTATCACGTCAATTATGACATAAACTAATTGTTTAGATTAGTTAGTAGCCTTTGAACGAGTAACAACTGCAGTTGCAATACCAGCTACAAGCACTAGTGCAAGACCGATTGGAAGAACTGGGTTAGTACCATTTGATCCGTGTGCAGCTTCTTCAGCGTTTTTAGTAGCAGCAACATTTACTGAACCGTCAGCGTTAAGAGCAACTGGAGCTTTACCAATGATTGCGCCTGTTGAAGAAAGAACAGCTAATGTGTGTGATCCTGAAAGACCTGTAGTTTTAATAACATCTGAAGATACTACTACATTACCTGCATTGTCAACAATACCTGTTGCAATATTTTGTGGTGTAGATGCAATAACGATTTGCACTGTTTGACCAGCATATTCTTTACCAACAAAAATTGTTATGTTACCAGCGTTATCAACTGTAGAAGCTGTGTATGCAGCAGAGTCAACTTGATTCTCAGTTACTTCAGCAGGAGCTGGAGCTGGAGTTGGTTCTGGAGTATCAGATGGACCAGCAGCGAAAGCACCCATTGGGAAACTTAGAGCGAATACTAGTGAAGCTAAAATTGCAATAGCAGCTGTTTTTGTTTTGTTAATTATTATATTGTTCATATTTTATCCTTTTGTTATTTTATATGTTATGTATATTATAACATAATTTTATAGTATATAGATATTTGTATGGAAAAATAATCTGATCACAAAATTTTCACATTATTATTTTTATCGCACAACAAAATTTACAAGTTTTGGAGGAATCACAATAGTTTTGACAAGAGTGCCCTCTTCTATTGCAGAGATGATAGGCGTTTGCTCATTAGCAATTTTCTCTAAATCATCTTTAGATATATCAGCTGGTACATCAAATTTCGCTTTAAGTTTTCCATTAACCTGAGCAACTGCAGTGATTGTTTCCTTAACAAGATATTTCTCATCATAAGTTGGAAAATCACAATATGTAATTGTACCATTATATTTAGGTGCAAATTTTTTGACTTGATCTGCAGACTTTTCATATATTAATGAGATCATCTCTTCAGAGAAATGTGGAGCAAGAGGGCTTAACATCAAAAGCAAATTAATAATAACTTCAGCATAAGGTTTATCTGTTTTTACAATATGATTATTGAGAGAAATAAGTCTTGCGATCACTGTATTTGGTCGCATATTTTCATATTCAGTTTGCACCTCACAAATTGTAGTATGCATTAATTTTAATGTCTCATCATCAGGAGTTTCAAAAAGTACCACTAAATCACCAGAAATTTCGTCAACAATATTTCGCATTAAACGCTGTAAAAATCTTGAAGACCCAACAACACTTCGAGTATCCCAAGGACGCGAAAGATCAAGAGGTCCCATACTCATTTCATAAATACGGAAAGTATCGGCGCCGTATGCCTGATACATTTCATCAGGTGTTACAACGTTTTTAAGCGATTTGCCCATTTTGCCATATTCTTGATAAACAGTTTCAGTGTTTCCACTCGCTGCATCAGTATATACGAATTTTTTTGGATCAGCTTTATCTGGTTCAACATTAGCCGCTTCTTTATAAGCGCCGCGCGAATCTGTATAAGCATATGCCTGGATATATCCCTGATTGAACAGTTTATGAAAAGGCTCCGGCGTGCTCACAACATCTAAATCAAATAAGATTTTATGCCAAAAACGAGCATATAATAAATGAAGTACCGCATGCTCCACTCCCCCAACATAAAGGCCAACTCCGCCTTGGTTAGTATCGCCCATCCAGTATTTTTCAATATCTTTTGATACAAGTTCATCCGCATTATGTGGATCTAAATAGCGCAAATAATACCAGCAACTACCTGCCCAATTTGGCATTGTATTTTCATCGCGATGAAATTTACGCTTTCCTAATCCGTCGCCCAAATCAAGTTCAATATTGATCCAATCAGCATTTCTGCTAAGTGGAGCCTCTGGACGAGAAGACGCATCATCAGGTGCAAAAGTCTTTGGAGAATAATCCGGTACATCAGGCAGAGTAAGTGGAAGATCCTTCTTTTCTAAAATATATGGAATCTCATCCTCATCATAAATTACTGGAAAAGGCTCGCCCCAATAGCGCTGGCGAGAAAATAACCAATCACGAAGACGGTAATTTGTCACAGCTTTCGCATAACCTGCAGCTTCAAATTCATCAATTGCTGCTTGAATAGAATCAAACTTTTCATAATCTCTGATGATCTCTACACCAAGAGTTTCAGCGAATTCCTCATCGCGTTTATCATCAGCTGGTACAGCCATGATAGCTCCTGTACCATATCCCATAAGCACATAATCAGCGACAAACACTGGGAGTTTCGAACCATTAACAGGATTAGTACCATAAATTCCCAGGAATTGTCCAGTCTTTTTTCCAGCATCTTGTTGACGTTCAACTGCTGTTTTTCCAGAAGCTATTTTGACATAATCTTTTATAAGCGCTACAGTTTCTGCGTTTTTTGAATCCGCAGAAATTTGGTCGATTGCAGATTGCACAAGTGGATGTTCAGGAGCAACAACCATAAATGTTGCGCCGCGAAGTGTGTCTGGACGGGTTGTAAAAACTCTAAGTTCATTTGTAGATTCATCATCATTAATATATGTAACTGACTCATCAGTTTTTGTAACTAAATCAAAATCAATATATGCACCGCTCGATTTTCCAATCCAATTTTCTTGCATAGATTTTACTTTTTCAGGCCAATCTAAAAACTCTAAATCGTCAATTAAACGCTGTGAATATGAGGTGATTCGCATTGACCATTGTTTAAGTTCTTTTTGGAAAACTGGGAAATTTCCACGCTCAGATTTGCCTTCAGCTGTTACTTCTTCGTTTGCAAGAACTGTACCAAGTCCGGGGCACCAATTCACAGGAGAATTTGAAATATAAACTAATCTATATTCATTAAGAATATCAGTTCGTTCTTTTAAATTTAGGTTATTCCAATTAAGCTCGTTTGAAGATTCAAATTTTTCAATAAGTTTTTGGATAGGTTGTGCTTTATTTAATTCTTCGTCAAAATACGAATTATAAATCTTTGTGAAAATCCATTGTGTCCATTTTACATAGTCATCATCGATAGTTGCGAATGTTCTATCTTTATCGTGAGCAAGGCCCATACGTCCAAGTTGACGTTTCATATTATCGATATTTTCAAGAGTTGTTTTCTTAGGATGCTGTCCAGTCTGTACCGCATACTGCTCAGCTGGAAGGCCGAAAGCGTCGAAACCAAATGGATGTAACACATTAAAACCAGTCATACGTTTAAAGCGACCCATAACATCTGTGGCAATATATCCAAGCGGATGACCGACATGAAGGCCAGCGCCAGAAGGGTATGGAAACATATCTAAAACATAATACGGAGGTTTATCAGAAGTATTTGGAGCTGCAAAAGTTTTGTTTTCATCCCAAATTTTTTGCCATTTAAGTTCTATATCATTAGCCATTTCAGCAGTATAACGAAACTGCGGATTTTCTGGATTATTGTCAGTCATAACATCTCCTTATTAAAATTAATTTTTCGGTGGAAGCGGTACGGGTGCCGTGATTATTGTATCATCATTGCTGTGCTGATTTAAAATACTAATAACAACTGAATGGAGTGCAGCTGAAGAAGTAGCGACAAGATTAGGGCCAAAAGGAGGGTTAATATGATCAGGATTTACAGATGAGAAAACAGCTCCCGCGCCAGAAAGAATCGGGATTAGCGCAGCCATATCATGAGTTTTGAGTTCTGGCTCAAGGGCAATATCACAAACACCTTCAGCGACAAGCATATAATTATAGAAATCACCAAATGCTCTAGTTCGTTTCGCAGCATTTAGAAGTTCATAGAATTCATTAGTAAGACCAAGATCATTCCAACCATATAAACTAGAATATGATACGAATGCATCTTCAAGTTTTGTCTCTCCTGAAATACAAATATTTCTAGTATTTCTAGATTCTAATGACTGACCAATATCAGCAGTCCAAGCAGCAGCATTATGAATACCAAACCATCTTTTGCTAATCGCAGGTGCAGATACAACTGAGAAAATCGGCTTAGGATCATCAGGATTTGTAAAATCATATAAGGCGATTAGAGTTGCCCAGATAGGCATTCCGCGAACATAATTTGCTGTACCATCTATTGGATCAATAATCCATTGAAAAAGTTTTTCATCAGTTGCAGAATCAGAATTTTTAATATGCGAATTAGCTTTTTTGAAAGTTTTATCGAAGATTGCTTTTTGCTTTTTGAAATATTGTTCATTGGCAATTTGATCAGAAAGATTTACTGTATCTAAATTAGCTTTTTCATCTCCGCCTTCTTCACCCAAAATTATATCATCAGGAAAATGTTTTTCAACAAGAGATCTAAACATATTTTCTGTGTTTATATCAGCAATAGTCACAGGAGTTTTATCATCTTTAAGTGAATAATATAAGCTTTGAGCTGATTTTCCTGAAGATAAACTTGTGGTGATAATATTAAAATATTCCATAGTATTTTTGTCTGCATGACGTAGGAAATTGAGCGCAAAAGTCATACGCTTTTTTTCTTCTTTGGAAAGATTTGAAGCATTAATTATTTTTAATGGAGAGTTCTTTACATTACCGCCACGAGGTATAGAATTCGTTGGTAATGTCAGTGGATTTGTTTGTGGATTAGGGCTTATTTCTTTAATTTCAACACCTAAATCTGTCACAACAGCAGCAGCATCAATTGAATCATCAGCAATAGCATTTTTAATTATTTCTTGATGCTCAGTTTCAATAAGAGTATCTTGAACTAAACTATCAATCAACTCAGGAATTTTTGAACCTTTTTCATTTTCAAAAGACTCTAATTCTAATTCAGAATCATCGGAAAAAATCTCAGCTAATTTCTCATCATAATCTAGATTAGAATGCTTCTCATCATAATCGATTTTTTCATTAATTATATCATCAGCTGGAGCCAATTCATAATCTGTATCAGCCTTAGAATCTAAAACGATTTCTACTACCTCTTGTTGATCAGAAGATTTATTTTTACCAAAAAAGCCCATTTGAATTACCCAATTTTATTCCACTTATTTAGAGCTGTTTGAATTTGTGTTTGTAAAAAACCATAAGAGATATCTTTAATCATAGGCTGAACAATTACATTTATATATAAATTATTTTGAAGACCAGATTGTCTAAAAATTTCTTTAACACGTCTACGAATTAAATTGCGTTTTACTGCATTACCAACAGTTTTTTTGGTAACTACAGCGATATGGTTTTTTGATTTAAATTGTTCGTTTTTATCAGTGTGAAAATAAAAAACTAAACCATCAGTAGGAATTTTTTTCGAAGCTAAAAATACATTATGAATTTCTTTTGAATTCATAATTGTACCAGACTCAAAGAAAATCTATACTTACGCAGAAACTCTTGATCTGTTTTTAGCGCGACGACGTGCAATTATAGCTTTGCCGTTTTTAGTACGCATACGAATACGGAATCCGTGTTTTTTATGTCTTTTTCTGTTATTTGGTTGAAAGGTTCTTTTCATAATATTTCCTATCTATTTATATTTTGTATGATTAGTCTAATTCGATAATTCCGTAATTATATCCATCACGTTTGTAAATAACTGAAGGACGGTTATTTGCAGAATTTACGAAAATGTAGAATTCATGATCTAGCATTTCCATTGAATATAAAGCATCTTCAATTGTCTCAACGCGGTTTTGATATGCTTTACGTGTTACAACAACTGGTGAAGTACCGATACGTGCTGTAACTCTTTGTCCTGCTTTGATATCTTTATCTAAGATTTCATTAGCTGTTGCTTGATCTAAATCTGTAACAGTTTTTGGTTTAGCTGGAGCTGCAGGGAATTCTGGATCAACATATTCCATAGTGATAAATTGTGCTTTATCTTTACGGTTTTTTGATTTCTTACGCTCATGATCGCGACGCATACTCTCAGCAATTTTGCCAAGTGCTAAGTCAAATGCAGATTTTAAATCAGCTGCGTGAGCTTCACTTCGAGCTCTGCTTCCCCCACCTTCAACTGTGATTTCTACTTTCTCAGCTTGGCTTTCACGGCTTGGGTTTGTATTATGTTTTAAAACAACTTTAGCTTCTTGCTCATCAGTTGCATATTTTGCAAGTGTAGCAGTGCGCTCTTCGATTTTAGCTTTTACTTCATCTTTTAAATCAGTATTTCGATTTGTGATTATAACTTTCATAATTATCCTTAAAATTGGGTTACAGATATTGTATTTATATTATACACTATTTTTTATATTTTGTATTATTCTTGGCGAGACTACGTTTTATCCCTAATTTGTGCTGGTTTTTGCAGCTTTTTAGGGATAAAACGTAGTCTCGAGTCGCCGAGACCAGAACTCACTTAAGCGTGATTGGGTGTTTTTTACTCAAAAACGTAGTCTCGAGTCGCCGAGACCAGAACTCACTTAAGCGTGATTGGGTGTTTTTTACTCAAAAACGTAGTCTCGGCAGAAATTAGTGATTATTTGCGGTTATTTCTGTAGAAATTAATTAAGTTCTGTGTAGAAGAGTCTAATTTTTCTAAAGCTGCATCATCAGAAGTGATTGCAGGAGCAATTTGGTTTGCAAGTTTTTTACCAAGCTCAACGCCCCATTGATCAAATGAGTCAAGATTCCAGATAATACCTTGTGTGAATGTAATATGCTCATAAAGCGCAATAAGTGCTCCAACAGCCTCGCTGTTTAATTCAGACACCATAATTGATGTTGTAGGACGATTTCCTGAAAATACTTTTGCTGTAACTAATTCTTCTGGTACGCCTTCAGCGCGAACTTCGTCAGCTGTTTTTCCAAATGCAAGTGCAGTTGTTTGTGCAAGGAAGTTTGCTAGGAATAATTCGTGAACATCTTGATTGCCATCTTTTACAGGATTAGCTGGGTTTACAACACCGATGAAATCGCAAGGAATTAAGCGTGTTCCTTGGTGAATTAGTTGGTAGAATGCATGCTGACCATTTGTACCAGGTTCACCGAAAAAGATTTCGCCAGTTTGTGTTGTTACAGGTGTACCATCTGCCTTAACTCCCTTTCCGTTTGACTCCATTGTCATTTGTTGTAGGTATGCTGTGAAGCGGTGTAAATGCTGTGAATAAGGAAGAACACCGTGAGCATGACTTCCGAAGAAGTTGCAGTACCAAATATTAATAAGTCCCATTAGAGCAACTGCATTTTTAGCAATGTCAGTTTTCTCAAAATACTCATCAACTTCGTTAAATCCTTTTAAGAAATCTTTAAATACAGCAGCTCCGTAAACTAAAATTAGCGACATACCAACAGCTGAATCAACTGAATATCTTCCACCAACAAAATTCCAAAAACCAAATGCGTTCTTAGGATCAATGCCGAATTCTGCAACTAAATCAAGAGCAGTAGATACTGCGATGAAATGTTTGCTAATAGCTTCAGTAGCTTTTTCGTCAGTATTGCTTGAGATAATACCTTTTTTAGCAAGTGAATTTAGGAACCATGTACGAGCAACGCGTGCGTTTGTCATAGTTTCTAGAGTTGTAAATGTTTTAGAAGCAATAATGATCATTGTTGTTTCTGGGTCTAAATCTACAAGATTATCTGTAACATCATCTGGATCAATATTTGAAATATAGCGAGCTGTAATGCCGTCTTGATAAGGTTTTAATGCTTCGTAAACCATACGTGGACCAAGGTCAGATCCACCAATACCGATATTTACAATAGTCTCAATTTTTTTGCCTGTCACGCCTTTATGCTCGCCTGAGCGAACTTTTTCAGCGAAAGCATACATATCATCAAGAACTTTATGCACATCGCCTGTAACGTCCTGACCGTCAACAGTTAATGGTTTGTTTTTTGGACGACGAAGAGCTGTGTGTAGTACTGCGCGATCTTCTGTATTATTAATATGTTTTCCTGAATACATATCATTAATTTTTTCTGATAAGCCAACTTCTTTAGCAAGTTGTGCAAGTAAAGCAGTAGTTTTTGGAGTAATTAAGTTTTTTGAAAGGTCAATATGAAGTGGACCAACTTTATATGAAAAGTCTGCGCCACGTTTTTTATCAGCATCAAACCATTTGCGTAAAGAAATTCCTTCTTTTTGTAAACCATCATAATGTGCTTGAAGATTTGCCCAAGCCTCAGTTGAAGGTGCATCCACTAATTTAATGTCTGTATTTACCATTTTTACTCCTTAAATATAAGTTACATATATTATTATACACGAGAGATTTAATTTTTCATTAAAAAATGCTTATTAATATGTTACAATATATATTGTGAAAATATTTGGGTTTTGGAGGTTGTATGCAGTGTTTTTTGGGTAGTGGTATGCAGTGTTTTTTGGGGAGATCATATGCAGGAAATTAAATTTGATGAAAATGGTTTGGATAGAATTGATTTTGATGAAAATGGTTTGGTACCTGCAATTGTGCAACAATTTGATACAGGCGAAGTTTTGATGCTTGGATATATGAACGAAGATTCTTTAAATGTTACAAAAGAGAAAGGCCATGTTACCTTCTGGTCTAGGAACCGAAAAGAGCTTTGGACAAAGGGCGAAACTAGCGGAAATTTGCTTATACTTAAATCAATTGATATTGATTGCGATGGAGACACTTTACTTGTGAAAGCTGATATTGGTAGCGGGGTTTGTTGCCATAGAGGTACTAGAACTTGCTTTGACTAGTACCTGATTTGGCTTGAGTTTTTTACCAAAGCGCGTTTGAAAGTGATACGCTAATTGAGCCTAGCGAATTATTAATAGTAGCAGCATTAAA
>JAISKS010000084.1 GCA_031260825.1 Bifidobacteriaceae bacterium | reverse complement strand
ATTCCATTGATTTCATTATATTTTATCTGAATATTTCGGCGCCTAGTTGTCTCATCTATTGCCTGTTTCATACTGTCCGTAATTTTATCAGCATATAGTACCACCTCGCCATTTACATTTCTGGCAGCGCGGCCAATTGTTTGAATCAACGAACGATATGACCTCAAAAAACCTTCTTTATCTGCATCCAAAATTGCTACAAGACTTACCTCAGGAAGGTCAAGTCCTTCTCGAAGCAAATTAATTCCAACAAGCACATCGAACTTTCCTTCGCGCAATTCCCTTAGCAATTTCACGCGTTCCATTGTGTCTACATCTGAATGCAGATATCTTGCATTAATATTATTTTCGGAAAAATAATCAGTAAGTTGCTCTGCCATTTTTTTGGTAATTACAGTCACAAGTACTCTCTCATTTTTTGCTACAGTTTTATTTATTCGCTTAACCAAATCATCAATCTGACCATCAATTGGACTAATTTCAACAGAAGGATCAACAAGCCCTGTTGGCCTAATTATAAGGCTTACAGTACCATCAGATAAATTAGTTTCATAAGGACCTGGCGTTGCGCTAAGATATATTTTTTGACCGACTTTATCCAAAAACTCATCAAATTTAAGTGGTCGATTATCCAGCGCCGATGGTAATCTAAAGCCATAATCTACAAGAGAATGTTTGCGCGACCTATCCCCCTCATACATTGCATTTATCTGTGATACAGCAATATGCGATTCGTCGATTATCGTTACAAAATCTTTAGGGAAAAAGTCAATTAATGTATAAGGGGGCTCGCCTGTTTTTCGCCCATCAAAATATCTTGAATAATTTTCAATTGATTTACAACTACCAGTTTGCTCAAGCATTTCCAAATCATAACTTGTCATCTGATTAATTCTATGAGCCTCAACTAATCGATTTTGATTATCAAAAAATTCTTTGCGCTCATCTTTTTCAGCTCTAATTTCTTTTATAATTGAATTCATTTTATCACCGCCAGCACTATATAAATTCGCTGGAAAAATATGTACCATATCAACATCATCAATTTTATTCGCAGTTACAGGATGGATAAATTGAAGTGACTCGATTTCATCGCCAAAAAATTCAATACGAATTCCATTAATATCATTGGCAGGAATTAAATCAATTACATCTCCCCTAACTCGAAAAAAACCTCGCTTAAATTCGAATTCACTTCTATCATAATGCATATCGACAAATTTAAAAAGCAAATCATCAAGCGAAATATTTTGCCCAACTTTTAATGTCAACATATGTTGCAAATAATCTTTCGGCTCGCCAAGACCATATATACAACTGACAGAACTTACAATCACAGTATCGCGGCGACTTAAAAGTGACACAATTGCATCATGACGAAGTCGGTCAATTTCATCAT
This sequence comes from Bifidobacteriaceae bacterium, assembly GCA_031260825.1. Classification (GTDB taxonomy): domain Bacteria; phylum Actinomycetota; class Actinomycetes; order Actinomycetales; family Bifidobacteriaceae; genus JAISKS01. Next base: position 1,757 of record JAISKS010000084.1, on the reverse strand, counting down.
TAATCATTGAGTCTTTACCAATATAAACATCCTTTGCAGGCAAATATGCTTCAGGCTGATAATAGTCATAATATGATACAAAATACCCAACTTTATTTTTAGGAAGTAGATTTTGAAATTCGCTACACATCTGCGCAGCTAGTGTTTTGTTCGGTTCAATGATAAGTGCGGGACGCTGAATTTTTTCTAATAGCCAAGCGATTGTAGCTGATTTTCCAGTACCTGTAGCACCTAAAACTACAACATCTTGTTCGTTATTATTTAAGCGATTTACTAGCTCAGAAATGGCGGTTGGCTGATCTCCAGCTGGTTTAAATTCTGATATAACTTCAAATGGAGTTGAGTCATCTAAGACAGAATTTTCCATCATAAATTATTACCAAAGCGAAATTTCAAACTCATCTATTAAACTTTGCGTTACCATTTTACCAGCAGTTTCAGTAAGTGGTACACCGATTGTTTGATTAAAGTTCACTTCAGGCATAAAGTTTTTCGCTACTTCTAACTGGCGAGCAGCAGATGTCATACCTTCATTTGCGAAGTCATATAGCTCAGCAATTTCTTTTGAACAACCTAGTTTTGAAGCGATAGGACGAAGCTTAACTAATAGTTCTCTTAAATGATCTCTAGCGTTTTGTTCGCGAGCATCATTATTAACAATTAATTTTGCATTGAGACCATATCTTGAAGCGCGCCATTTATTTTGACGAACAAACCATCCCTCAAGTTTAGGAAGTTCGTCTTGTTTTCCTTCATCAATTAATGTTGAAAAATACTCAACCATACATTGAATAAGCGCAGTTAAACGAGCTATATCATAGATATTTGTTTGCGAATCAAGTACGCGAATTTCAAGTGTGCCGTAATGAACAGCTGGACGAATATCCCACCAAAGTTCACCAAAACTTGTGATTGAATTTGAATTCATAAGTCCTTCAACGCAGTTTTCAAATTCACTCCACTCATTAAATTGATAGCCAATTCCGGCGGTTGGTAGTTGCGCAAAATAAAGCGAACGGTTGGAAGCGTAGCCAGTTGAGGTATTATTCCAAAAAGGTGAACTTGTGCTTGTAGCAAGTAGCAAACCACATTCAGCGAGCATAGCATGCCAGATAGGTAGCACTTTATTTTTATCTTCAATTCCGACGTGAATATGCTGTCCCCAAATAAGCATTGAATGCATCCAAATACGCGCGCGGCTAAGAATTTTTTTATAATAAGGCGATGAATTGATTTGTTGATTTAGAGGATCGTCGAATGGATGTGTACCAGCTGTGAAAATTTTACCGCCTTCAGACTCAACCAAATCCTTTGCTACAACGCATAAATGATTTAGCTCATCAACAGCACTTCCTACAGTTTTATGAACACCTGTCACAACCTCGACAGTATTGCTCATAAGTTCAGAATGGAAATTTGGAGCAACGTCAGGATGTTCATTATCAACTCTAGTTCGGATATTTTGCCAGATAGGAATTAGTTTTTTGGAATCTTTATCGACAATTGCAAGTTCCCACTCTATACCAATTGTGCTACGTTCACTTTTTGTAAAATCAATTGTCATATTAGCCTCCAATTTTATTAATAATAGTATACCATAAAAGTATGGTTTCATTAAATATTTTTGTGAGTAATATGGGCGGTGGGATAAAAAATCCGTAGTTTTTTGATCGGAAAGGATCAAAAAATGACATACCGACATTATACAAAAGAATATAGAGATGAAATAGTAAATAAATTCCACAAATCAGGGATGA